>CAYUHO010000122.1:0-4819 GCA_964444445.1 uncultured Piscirickettsiaceae bacterium
CTTAAGCATTTACACGAGACTGAGTTTATGAACCTAAAACCCTTATCCATTATTCTCCCCGGCATCCTCTTAGCCGCAACGGGTGTCGGCGCAGGCGACCTTGCTACCGCTGGCTTTGCCGGTAGTCAACTTGGTGTGGCGATTCTTTGGGCGGTTGTGCTTGGGGGCGTATTTAAGTTTGCTTTAACTGAGGGAATTGCCCGTTGGCAACTGGTGAATGGTGATAGTTTTATTGATGGACTTGCGTATAAATTTGGATTGCCTTTTGTTTATATTTTCTTAGCCTATCTGATTATGTGGTCGTTTTTTGTAGGTTCTGCCTTAATCAGCGCGAGTGGTGTAGCATTTCATGCGATTCTGCCTGTTTTTGAACCTGAAACAGGCAAAATTATTTTTGGCATCTCTGCAAGTATCATTGGTTTATTGTTAGTACGATTTGGTTCATTTTCTTTATTTGAAAAAGTAATGGGCATTTCAGTGGGTATTATGTTTTTGGTGGTTTTAATCACTGCCTTTTTACTTTGGCCTGGAACGCAAGCGGTTTTGTCTGGTTTATTCCTGCCTAGTATTCCCGATATTGACGGTAAGGGATTGGCTTGGACGGTAGCGTTAATCGGTGGTGTGGGCGGTACCTTAACCATTTTTTCTTATGCCTATTGGATTCGAGAAAAACAGCGAACCTCTCGTGAGGATATTAAAACCTGTCGATTGGATTTAATCACCGCTTATGCGGTCACGATTCTATTTGGACTGGCAATGATTATTATCGGTAGCCAGGTCACGACGGAGGGAAAAGGGACTGGCTTAATTTTAAACCTAGCGGCAAGCCTTGAAACTTCAATTGGTGAAACAGGAAAATGGTTGTTTTTGCTCGGTGCGTTTTTTGCGATATTCAGTAGTTTACTCGGTGTTTGGCAGGCGGTTCCCTATCTGTTTGCTGACCTTGTTAAACACTTAAAACCTAAAACAACGAACTCTCTAGTTATTCAGTGTCCCCTTAATGAAACCACTAGCTACCGTTGGTTTCAGGTTTCACTTGCGTTGATTCCGTTGATCAGTTTATTGGTTAGTTTTAAAGAGGTTCAGAAGTTTTATGGCATAGTCGGTAGTTTGTTTATGCCATTTCTTGCTTTGGCTTTGCTGTATTTCAATAATCGAAAAGGCATGGGTAGCGATAAAAACGGCCTGTTTATTAACCTAATTCTACTGACGACATTGCTATTCTTTCTTTATGTTGGCTGGCAAAAAATAATGAGCTAAAATAGTGAGATAAAATAATGAGCTAAAAAAGCTAATACTACCCCCCCCTTGGTGATTTTTAGTTCAAAATAACTCATAATACCCACATATAAAAATAAATAGATTGAAAAGATGGCAATTAAAATAAAAACTCCGCAAGAAATTGAAAAACTCAGAGTCGCAGGCAGGCTCGCCGCAGATGTACTTGAAATGATTGGTGATTATGTTGAAGCAGGTGTCACCACCGAATTCCTTAACCAAAAAATGCATGACTTCATGATCAATGAACAAGAGACAATCCCTGCAACACTTAATTATCACGGGTTTCCTGCTTCTAGCTGTATTTCGATTAACCATGTGGTGTGTCATGGAATACCCTCGAATAAAAAACTAAAAAAAGGTGATATTGTGAATATTGATGTCACTGTGATTAAAGACGGATATCATGGCGACAGCAGTTTAATGTTTGAAATTGGCACAGTTAAACCCTTTGCAAGCCGTTTAAATAAAATCTCGCGCGAATGTTTATGGCTTGGTATTGAGCAGGTTAAACCTAATAATACCTTTTACGACATTGCCTTAGCGGTTGAAACGCATGCACATAAAAATAATATGAGCGTGGTTAAGGAATACTGCGGTCACGGTATTGGAGCAGAGTTTCACGAAGAGCCACAGGTTTTACACTATGCCGCACCAGAACTGAAAGAACTGGTGTTAAAAGAAGGCATGGTCTTCACCATTGAACCGATGATTAACTTGGGCAAAGCAGAGATTCGTTTATTAGGTGATAATTGGACCGTCGTGACCAAAGATAAAAAGCTTTCTTCACAGTGGGAACATACTATTTTAGTCACCGCTGACGGCTATGAAGCCCTAACCCTCCGAACAGGTGAACAACCTTTTCTACCCTAAATTGAGTAAAAATGAATATTGATGATTTTATAGCTACCTTAAAAGATAGTGATACGAAACACGTTTTTAGTGCAGGTCGTGAACTATTAGAATCTTTTTCACAACATCAGTATCAACAATTTGATTCAGGTATTGAGGTTAAAGAATTATTACTTGAGCGTTCTAATTTTACGGATCAATTATTAGTTCAATTATGGCAACATTTTTTCCCTGAGCAAGCACAGGTTTCACTGACTATTTTTGCGGTAGGCGGTTATGGTCGCCGTGAGCTTCAACCCTACTCTGATATTGATATTCTAATTTTTGGTGAAGACTATCAACAATATGAAGAACAAATTTCAAAATTCATTACCCTACTTTGGGATATCGGTTTTAAAGTCGGTCACGCCGTTCGCAACCTAGCAGAAACCATTGAAGAGGCAAAGCTGGACGTTTCAACCGCTACAAACTTAATTGAATCCCGCTTTGTAACGGGTGCGGTTAATAATATTCGTCATATCCAATCACTTTGGGAAGAAGGTGGCATCTGGCCAAGTATTCAGTTTTTTGAAGCTAAATTAGAAGAACAAATAGCACGTCATAATCGTTTTCAAAACACCATTTACCAGCTTGAACCCAATGTTAAAGAAAGCCCTGGTGGTTTGAGGGATATTCATAGCATCTTTTGGATTGCTAAACGTCACTATAATGCGAGCTCAATTCAAGAATTGGTTCAATATGGTTTTATTAATGAAGCAGAATATCAAGAAATATCCGATGCATTCGATTATCTAAATGAAGTGCGTTTTACCCTACATCGGCTAAAAAAACGTTCAGAAGACCGTTTGCTCTTAGAGCATCAGCAGCTACTTGCTGAGAAAAAGGGCTTGGCGTTTGAAATTATTACCCAGACGGTAGAAGCTTATATGAAGCCCTACTATCAAAAAACCCAAAACGTCGCCAAGTTAAATGAAATTCTAATTCAACATTTTAAAGAAGAAATTTTTAACGCCAGTAAAAATGAAGTCGTTAATATCAATCCAAGATTTCAATTGGTCAACAACTACCTCGATGTTAGAAAAGACAACCTGTTTAATAAAAACCCGACCGCACTGCTAGAGATTTTTATCATCCTTGAAAATCAAAATGAGTTAATACAAGGGATTCGCTCACGTACGATTCGTTTAATCCGCAATAACTTAGATCAGATTGATCAGCAATTTCGCAATGATCCAATCAATAAAGCCTTATTTTTAGAAATTTTTCGCCAACCTCAGGGGGTGAACGCCTCGCTAAAACGCATGCACTCCTATGGCATTCTTGGTGCTTATTTACCTGCATTTGGTAAAATTACAGGCTTAATGCAATTCAATATTTTCCATGCCTATACAGTTGACGAACATACCCTGTTAGTGATTCGAAGTTTAAGGCGATTTTTTATTGACGAATATGCCTATGAATTTCCAACCGCACACAAGATTGCAACCGAACTTTGTAAGCCTGAGATCCTATTACTATCTGGACTTTTTCACGATATTGCTAAGGGTCGTGACGGAGAGCATGAACAAGTTGGTGCGATTGATGCCAAGTTGTTTGCAGAGCACCATAATCTATCTCAAAAAGATACTGAATTACTGAGTTGGCTAGTTTTAAAACATTTAGATTTTTCATACGTTGCACAAAAGAAAGACTTATCTGATCCTCAGGTGATTAGTGATTTTGCGATCAACATGGGTTCACAAGAACGCTTAGATTACTTATACCTACTGACGGTTTCTGATGTTATTTCAACCGCCCCAGAAACTTGGAATGATTGGAAAAATAAACTTTTCTTACGTTTGTACAATCTAACCAGTCAGGCATTAGATGATTCTATTTCATTACCAAAAAGTCGTGCTAAACTGGCTTTAATGCATAAAGAAAATGCCATTGACTCACTCAAAAAACAAGCAATCAAAAAAGAGCAGTACAAAAAACTTTGGGAAGAATTTGATAACACTGAATTTTTTAGTCGTCATAGCCAAGCTGAAATCGTCAAAATTACCAAGACCCTGATTGAACGACAAAAACATAACATCATCACCCATATCTATAAAAAAACCCCTAGGGGGGCTTCTGCACTGGTTATTTTGATGGAAGACAGAGACTTTCTATTTGCACAAATCACCAAAATATTAGATTTAATGCAGTTTAATATTGTTGAAGCAAAAATATATACTGGGAAAAAAGATAAAACCTTGGTGGTTGTGCATTTCCTCGATAAAGATAATCAAATGCTAACGGATGAAGACCTGATTGAACAGGTTAACCAAGCGTTACAGTATGAACTGAGTTTATCAGATGCGGCGCCAACCGATATTAATAACCGAGAGCCTAGACTGCATAAAGCTTTTGATACACCAACCGAAATCGCCTTTAAAAAAATAAACGAAAAGCAATCTGAACTCTGCATCAATACCAAAGATGTAAAAGGTCTATTAGCTAAAATCGGTAAAGCACTCAAGCAATCTAAAATCAGACTTCACGATGCAAAAATCAACACTGTCGGTGAAAAAGCTGAGGATGTTTTTTTAATCAGCACGACAGATGGCACGTCTCTTAACTCAAAAGAATGCAAAAAGGAACTTTCCAAAAACCTCATGAACGCGATCAATTCATAACGCTTTCTTTTAAGATACTGTCTTAAGGA
>CAYUHO010000123.1:0-4806 GCA_964444445.1 uncultured Piscirickettsiaceae bacterium
TCCTTAAGAGAGAAGGTTTATACTCAAGGCTTTGGAATCGGCAGTCAGGCGGGTTTATTAGTGATTAAATATGCCGTTTTTTTGGTAAAAATCACCAGGGGGGGGTAAAAGACGGTAAAATGTTCGATTAATTTAACTATATTTAACCTTAACCTCTTTAATTTTATGCAAAGCCTTATTAAAAAAATAGCCTCTTTTTTTTCCTCTTCAAATGAAAGTTCCGTTGTTACTTCTGAAGACTGTGTGATTATTCCACGCAAAAAGCATGGTATTTCTCGTAAGCAGATTGATAAACATGCACTGGATATTTTGTATGGTTTGAAACGTGCGGGTTATGATGCCTATCTTGTGGGCGGTGCAGTGCGTGATTTAATGTTGGGAATTGAACCGAAAGATTTTGATGTCGTGACCAATGCTGAACCTGAACAGGTTAAAGCGGTTTTTAAGAAAAAATGCCGTTTAATTGGTCGTCGTTTTCGATTGGCGCATGTGGGTTATGGGCGCAATATTATCGAGGTTGCTACCTTTCGTGGTGATGGCGAAGGCGCGAAAAAAGTATCTCGCAAGCAGTTAAACAATACACGTGCAACGGATGATTCTGGAAAGTTAGTTCGCGATAATGTGTATGGCACGATGGATGAAGATATCTGGCGTCGTGATTTTACGGTTAATAGTCTCTACTACAATATTAAGAACTTTAGCATCATTGATTATGCTGGTGCAGCAGAAGATATTAAAAAAGGTCAGTTGCGTTTAATTGGTGACCCTGTTGCACGGTATCGTGAAGACCCTGTACGAATGATTCGGGCGATTCGTTTTGCCGCAAAACTTGGCTTTAATATTGAAAAAAATACCAAAGACCCAATTTATGAAATGGGACATTTATTAAAAGATGTTTCGCATGCCCGTATGTTTGAAGAGGTTTTAAAGCTTTTCCATAGCGGTGTAGGAGTTGAAGTATTTGAAAAACTTCGTCATTTTGGTTTGTTTAGTTATATCTTTCCACAGACACATCATATTTTATCCTTTGAAGATCAAGGTTTTCCACATATGCTAGTGATTGAAGCCTTGAAGAGTACCGATGAACGTATTCATCAAGGTAAGGGTGTGAACCCAGCATTTTTATTTGCGGCCATGTTGTGGGAACCGATGAATCAGCGATTAGACCAACACTTAGAAGAAGGATTTACACATCAAGATGCGATGTATGCGGCGGCAAATGATGTTATTGGTGAGCAGATTTCTTCCACCGCAATTCCTAAGCGTTTTACTGCTCAAATGCGTGAAATATGGAATTTACAAGGAAGGTTGGCGAGAAATAATAAAGGTGCAAAAGCACAAAAAATGCAAGAGCATGTTCGCTTTAGAGCTGCCTATGACTTTTTAGGGGTACGTGTTGCGGCAGGTGAGACAGAGCTAGCAGATTTATTTGATTGGTGGACGGTTTATCAAGAAAAAAATCCAATTGACCAAGTGGCTTATGCCAATAATGTTCGCGAGGATAGAGAAAGGAATCAAAAGCCAAGAAGAAAACCTAGAAGCAGAAATCCTTATCGAAAACGCAGAAACGATTCTGATACTTAAATGGCAACCGCTTATATTGGTATAGGTTCAAATTTAGAAGATCCGTGTTTACAAGTCAAAACGGCTATTTTAAATTTAGATCGTTTGCAAGACAGCCGTTTACTTGCCAAATCCTCTCTTTATTCATCCAAACCTCAAGGGCCACAAGACCAACCAGATTTTGTGAATGCGGTGGTAAAAATTAATACCAGCTTAATGCCGAACGAACTTTTAGTTGCACTACAACAGCAAGAACTTAAGCAGGGTAAAAAGAAAATCAGGCATTGGGGGGAAAGGTTAATTGATTTGGATATTCTGCTGTATGACGATTTGCAGATGCAAACAGAGCAACTTATTATCCCTCACCCTCAAATGCATTTAAGAGATTTTGTTTTGTTGCCTCTCGCTGAAATAACCCCTAAAATACAGATACCAAACCAACAGGATATTGCAGATTTGATTATGCAACTTGAAAGCAAATTTGTAACGAAGGAAGTGGAATGAGTATTAAAATGACGCTATCAAAATTAAATAAAATGAAGCAATCAGCTAAAAAGATTGTTTGTTTAACTGCCTATGATGCAACTATCTCAAATATTGCAAATCAAGCAGGTGTTGATGTTATTTTGGTAGGAGATTCATTGGGCATGGTGGTGCAAGGTCATCAGACTACTATTCCTGTTAGCCTAGATGAAATGATTTACCACACCCAAATGGTACAACGAAAAAATACATCTGCCTGGTGTATGGTTGATATGCCGTTTATGGCGGATGCAGACATGGCAAGTGCTTTGCAATCTGCTGCAAAGCTGATGAAATCAGGGGCAAATATGGTGAAGCTAGAAGGTGGGGTACGTATTGTTAATATGGTTAGTGAGTTAGCAAAGTTAGGTGTACCTGTTTGTTCTCATCTTGGTTTACTACCACAGCACGTTGCCATAAACGGCTATAAAGTGACTGGGCGAGATGAAGCCTCTGCACAACGATTATTAGAAGAGGCAAAAGCAGTTGAAGCGGCAGGTGCAGCAATGTTATTGCTTGAGTGTGTACCTTCATCTTTAGCAAAACAGGTAACGGATTCAGTTAGTATTCCTGTGATAGGAATTGGTTCAGGTGTTGATACCGATGGACAAGTTTTGGTTGTTAATGATGTATTAGGCTTAACGGAAAATGCACCAAGGTTTTCTAAGAATTTTCTTGATTCTACAACAGGGTCTATTCAGTCAGCAATTCAAAAATATACGGATGAAGTTCGCAACTCAGTATTTCCAACCTCTGAGCATCTAATTGATTAGTATGCAAATTTGTGAGTCAATTTCCAGTTTACGAGAAATAGTTTCAGGCTGGAAAAAACAGGGCTTAACTATCGGCTTTGTACCAACGATGGGAAATTTACATGCAGGACATTTATCCCTAGTAAGGCAAGCTCAAGAACAAGCTGATAAGGTTGTGGTGAGTATTTTTGTTAATCCATTGCAGTTTGGTCAAAATGAAGATTTTGGTGATTATCCAAGAACCTTAAGTTCTGATACGGGTAAACTTCGTGAGTTTCAAACCGATTTGCTGTTCATTCCTCAGGTTTCTGAAATCTACCCTGAGCAGGGTAATAGTAAAAATACAACATTGGTGACCCCCCCTGGTGATTTTTCTGCTGATTTTGAAGGTAAATCTCGTCCAGGGCATTTTGAAGGTGTCGCGACGGTTGTGAATAAATTATTTAATATTGTGCAACCTGATTTGGCGGTGTTTGGGCAAAAAGATTATCAGCAATGGTTGGTCTTAAAAAAGATGGTAGCAGATTTTTGCCTACCAATTAAAATGATTTGTGGTGATATAGAACGTGATGAAGATGGTTTGGCGTTAAGTTCTCGCAATCAATATTTAACCGCTGAACAACGTGCAATTGCCCCAAAAATATATCAGAAGTTACAGGAGACTGCGCGTTCTTTGAATGCAATTGATGAGATAGCTGAACTTGAAAAAAAAGGTGTTCAGGTTTTAGTAACGGCTGGATTTGAACAGGTTGATTATTACAGTATTCGTGATGCAGATACTTTGCAAGTGGCGGATAGTTCAACCCAAAAACTGATTATCTTGGTGGTTGCAAGACTGGGTAAAACTAGATTACTTGATAACCTTATTGTTCATTTTGGCAAATGAGTTTTGCAACTTCACTTTTAGATTGGTTTGATCAACATGGTCGCCATGATTTACCCTGGCAAGAAAATCCTACCCCATATCGGACTTGGGTGTCTGAAATTATGCTTCAGCAAACACAAGTTAAAACAGTCATTCCCTACTATCTACGCTTTATGGAGAGCTTTCCAACCATTCAATCCCTAGCGAAAGCTTCGCAAGAACAGGTATTAGCGCATTGGGCAGGTTTGGGTTATTATGCAAGAGGGCGTAATTTACATAAGACAGCGCAAACGATTGTTGAACAACATAAGGGGCAGTTTCCTAATCGATTTGAAGAAGTTGTTGCATTGACAGGGATTGGACGCTCAACCGCGGGTGCGATTCTTTCAATTGCGATGCAACAACGGATGCCAATTTTAGATGGCAATGTTAAAAGGGTCTTGTGTCGATTTGATGCTATAAATTCATGGTCAGGAAATAAGCAAACAGAATCCCAATTATGGCAGAGAGCCGAACAATTAACGCCAAGCAAACGTGTTAAAGACTATACCCAAGCGATTATGGATCTTGGTGCAACCGTTTGTACACGCAGTAAACCAAGTTGTGAAATTTGTCCAGTTGCGGAAAATTGTCAGGCAAGACAGTTAAATCAAGTGGCTAAATATCCTTTTTCAAAACCCAAGAAAACAATACCAACAAAAGAAAGATGGTTTTTGGTTCTACTCACAAAAGAAGGTAATATTGGACTAATTAAACGCCCTGCAAAAGGAATTTGGGGAGGTTTGTGGAGTTTGCCTGAATTTGATGAGGTTAAGTTGTTAGAGAATTTTATTACTGATAACAACGTTAAGTGTCTCCTTAAAGATAGCGTTGAAATTTTGAAGCAGTTAAAGCATACTTTTTCACATTACCATTTGATGATGAATCCTGTGATGTTACAGATTGAAAGAGAAGCTATTGAGGAAGTAAGTTGGTTTGAGTTGGAAAATTTAAACGGTGTTGGCTTACCAACACCGATAAAGAAAATACTAAGAGAGAGCTTTGCATGAGACTACTCACGAATTAAAATGGCTATAATTCCGCATCTTTCAGCCAAAAAAACGC
>CAYUHO010000124.1:0-4716 GCA_964444445.1 uncultured Piscirickettsiaceae bacterium
TAAAAAAACTTGCTGTGTTTTAGTTAGTTCTTGCAGGTTGCCGCTTAAAGCAAGACCTGAATAACAAAAACTAATCAGAAAGAAAAGTTGGTAGGGTTTTGAAAAAAGTGACACTTAACCTTTGATCCAGATACTGATTTTTGTTCCTGGTTGTAATATTTTAGTTTTTTTGATGTTATTCCAATGACTCAAGTCTATGATGCTGACAGAGTATCTATTTGCTATTCTCCACAAGCTGTCACCATTTTTTAAGGTATAGGAGATATGTTTTCCATATTTGTTAGAACGAATTTCGAGCTTTTGGCCTTTGCGCAATGGGTCTTTGATGCTAATACGATTCCACTCGCATAGTTTTCGTGAAGAGACATTGTAGTATTTAGCAATTTTCCAGAGACTATCCCCTTTTTTAACAGTATGGAAGTGCTTATTACCTTTGTAATCTTTATTAACTGATTGTTTAATAAGTTCTTTTGCGGTTTCGTTACTTACAGGGATAAGCAAGTTTTTTCCAGTTCTTATTCGGTTGCTCTTTAGTTGGTTTAGTTTTTTGATTTCTCTACTGGTTGTTCGATACTTTTCAGCAATAACACTCAAGCTTTCTCCTGATTTAATCGTGTGTCTTGCCCAATTTACTTTAAATAAATCCGGTTGTTTTGCAATTTTTTCCTTAAATTCAGAAGCCGTTTTGACAGGCAGTAGAAGTTTATAGTCACCCGTTGGCGGAGTTGCTAATCTTAAAAAGCCAGGATTCAGTTTTTTTAAGGTTTTAAGGTCTACTTTTGTTTTTTGTGCTAGTTTATTGATGTCTAACTGCTGAGTTAATGTCAGCTCACTAAAGAATGGTTTATTGGTGATTGGATAAAAATTAAGCCCATACTGTTTTTGGTTTTCCAGCAGGTGAGAAATCGCTAAAAATTGTGGTACATAGTTTTGTGTTTCAACAGGGAAGTACTTTCTAATACTCCAATAAGTCGGTTTTCTGGAAGGGTGTTTTTTTAAGAATTTTTTCTTTGCCTTTAATACATTACCATACCCCCCATTATATGAGGCTAGTGCAAGTAACCAGTCATTGTTATTTTGCTTGTAAAGTTTTTGTAAATAATTAAGCGCGGCATGAGTGCTAGTATAAATGTCTTGGCGACCTTCATACCACCAATCTCTATAAAGCCCGAACATATGACCCGTACTTGGCATGAACTGCCATAGCCCTGTGGCACTGATATAGGATTTTGCAAAGGGATGAAACGCACTTTCAATAAAGGGGAGTAGTGCAATTTCATAAGGCATGTCGCGCTTTTTAACTTCCTGAAGGATAAAGTGTAAGTAAGGATTAGCGCGTTTAGAAACGTCTTTTATATGCTTTGGGTGCTTACGATAATAGTTGACATAAGATTTGTAGTTTTCCACATTTTGTTTTCCTAACTCTGCATGGTCTGCAATTTCCAGCCAGACGTCTTGATAAGTTTTAGGAAGTGATGGTATTGCTATTTTGGCAGTCGGTATAAGTTTTTTAGGTGAGGTTGTCTGTTTTTTGAGCTCTGTTGGTGCAACGATCAATTTTTGTTCAATCACTGCTGTATTTTGGCTGTTCTTTTTAGTGGGTAGAGTACAGCTAACCATCATCGTAAGAACAATGGTAAAAATAAGATATCGACCTAGATGAAAGTTGTTTGGTTGTGGTTGCATCATAATATTAATTGTATTGTTTTACGGTTGTTTTTCAAGCTCGCCTGTTTTATCAAGCTTGTTTTTCCATTCTCTTAAGGTCGCGTATAAATTACCATTTTCATCAGGCGTGAAATTTTCATACACTTCATTTCGATTCAACAAAAGTGGTTTGATTGTCGTTGAATCAAATTTTAAGAAGGGGTTGGTTTTCTTTTCAATCCCAAGTTTTTCAGGTACACAAGGCAAGCCTTGCATGGTTTTTTCCCAAACTGATTTTTGGCGTTGAATTATCGCCTGGTTTTGTGGCTCAACAACTGCTGCAAAATTGATATTCGTAGAAGTATATTCATGCCCACAGTATACAAGGCAGTCATCATCTAAATCTCGCAATTTTAATAGTGACTCAGCCATTACTTTTGAAGACTGGCACCATGCTTTTCCACAGCCTGCTGTAAAAAGAACATCACCGCAAAAAAGTGCTTTTGGATTGTAAAATGCAACATGTTCATGACTGTGCCCAGGAATTGATATGACTTTAAACTTGTGACCTAAAATAGTAAGTACATCACCCTCTAAGACAGGTTTTGTAACCTGCTTGTAGGGACCTAGTGAATTGCTGACAATTGGGACTTCTCCAAGTTCAGTTATAATTGCATCAATGCCATCTGTATGATCGTAGTGATGGTGAGTTAGTAGAATACCCGAAAGAGTGAGATTGTGTTTTTTGAAGTAAGTAAGCACATTATAACTTTCGCCAGGATCAACCACCCAGGCTTCATGACTTGTTTCTGACTGAATCACCCAAATATAATTGTCGCTGTTATTTGAGGTTAAACCTGTAATTATCATATTTACCTAAATGTTTGTGCTAGAATTTAGTAGTAATTTTGTCGCAGTATTTTAACAAAAAAAATTGAAATCATATGCCTAATCAAAATTTTCAAAAGTTTTTATCAAACTATTATCTTACTACCAAGGGTATTGCTCTTCTAAAAGAAGAGGAAGCGTTATTAAATCTCTGCCTTAATAAGGTTTTTGGTTACTATTTAGTCCAAATAGGACAAACAACAAAGATTGACTTATTAAGTGAAAATCGCATAAATTACAAAATAATTGTTGATTCTTTACTTAATCAAGATAATTGCCTTTCAAATTATTGTAAAGTTACAGCTAACATTGATTACTTGCCTTTTAAGTCTGATTCTATAGATGCCGTTTTTATTCCTCATACGCTTGAGACAGTCCCCGATCCTTACCATCTACTTAGGCAGGTTGATAAAATGATATTACCTGAAGGTAATTTGGTAATAAGTGGTTTTAATCCGTTTGGTCGGCATTTAGTATCAATACGTTTAGGAAAGTATAGAAAACAGCTTAAGCAAGTGCACTTTATCAAAGAAGCTAGGATTGTAGATTGGCTTAATCTATTAGGCTATGATATTGAATGTATTCGTTATAAACGGGTTGAAACAAAACAAGGTTTTTTCTCAGTGGTTATAAATAAAATTGTATTGATTTTGAATAGAATGGGGATTGAGTTTGGAAATGTTTATGTTATTTTAGCCAAAAAACGGATAGAATCCTCCAAACCAATTGGCCTAAACTGGAAGTTGGCAAATTGGCTTCCGGTCAAAAAGGGGCAGGTTGCAATGAATAATTCAAGTCATCGGAACAAATGATTAAATGCAAGCAGTAGAAATATATACAGATGGTGGGTGTCGAGGTAATCCTGGAATTGGCGGTTGGGGTGTGCTACTTAAAATGGGTAAACATCAAAAAACCCTGAAAGGTAATGCAAGAGATACAACCAATAATCGGATGGAATTAACAGCTGCAATTGAGGGTTTACGAGCTTTAAAAAAATCTTGTCGGGTTGTTCTAACGACTGACTCCAAATATGTAAAAGATGGTATTTCACAGTGGATGGAAAACTGGAAAAAAAACAATTGGAAAACAGCAGCTAAAAAACCAGTTAAAAATAAAGATTTATGGCAGGAATTAGACAAACAAGTGCAATTACATCAAGTTGACTGGGCGTGGGTTAAAGGTCATGCTGGGCACAAGGAGAATGAAATTGTAGATCAGTTAGCAAATCAAGCGATGGATGAGTTGAAATGAAACAAATTTTATTATGGTGTTTATTATTAAGTTCTAGCCTAGTTTATGCAGGAAAAGGGTACGAGATTATTTCTGGTAACGCAAAGCAAGGCGGTTTTTTGATATTAAAAGTAGAAAAAAATCTAAAAGTTGTTTTTAAAGATATTGAAATAACACCAGATAACCGGGGACGAGTGTTAATCGCTTTTTCAAGAGATGACAAAAAAAACCAGTCACTTAAGTTTATTCAACAAAGTGGAGAAGTTACCCATCATCCTTTGAGAATAACGGATAGAAAATACAAAGAACAAAGAATAAATGGTTTACCGAAGAATAAAGTCACACCCGACAAAAAGACAAGTGAGCAAATTTGGTCAGAAATTTTAAAGGCAAAAAAGGCTCGTAAAATTGTTTTGGAAACCCCCTATTTTGACAGTGGATTTTACTGGCCCGCTGCAGGAATCGTTAGCGGTGTTTATGGTAGTCGCCGAATTCTAAACGGGAAGCCTAAAAGACCTCATTTTGGTATTGATATTGCGGCGGATAAGGGTGAGCCTTTATATGCTCCAGCTGATGGAAAAATAACCCTGCATGATGATATGGTGTTAAGTGGTAAAACCATCATGATCGATCATGGTTATGGGCTGAGGTCAACCTTGATGCACTTAAGTAAAATTCATGTAAAAATAGGCGATGTCGTAAAGAAAGGTCAGCTAGTAGGTGAAATTGGTATGACAGGAAGAGCGACTGGACCACATGTTCACTGGGGAATGAGTTGGCACAATATTCGTTTAGATCCTGCTTTATCAATTAATAATAAGACTAAATTAGGCGATAAAATTTCTATTTAGTTTTTGAAAAATGCAGTTTTATCTTAACAGGGATTAGGGTTTTAAGTTATTTAGAGCCTCCTCAAAAAGTTAAGCTCTAAAAACCAACTTTTCGCTCCAA
>CAYUHO010000125.1:0-4710 GCA_964444445.1 uncultured Piscirickettsiaceae bacterium
TATTTATAGCTAGATTAATTGTAATTTACTAGAAAGTTCATTATAATGCCCCGTTCTTTTTTAAATAAGTGGATTAACTGACATGAAACGTACTTTTCAACCTAGTGTTATAAAGCGTGCTCGTACTCACGGTTTCCGTGCTCGTATGGCAACCAAAAGTGGTCGTAAAATAATCGCAGCTCGTCGTGCAAAAGGACGTAAGCGTTTAACACCGTAAGTATTTCTTTTTTAAGAAAATGCCTGCACAACAGAATTTTGATGCTTTAGATCTAATGTCCTTTTCAGATACTATGGAACTGGTGCATCAAAACCCTTCTGATTACCCAATTGACCTTTCTAAAAATACCTTCTCAAAAGAATTCCATCTTTTGACCCCCGCAGAATTTAAATTTGTTTTTGAAAATGCCAAAAAATTTGCTAATCGGCACTGGACATTAATCGTTCGCCCGAATAATAAAAATTATCCACGACTTGGTTTAACCATTGCAAAAAAACAACTAATTCGTGCTGTCTGGCGAAATAGAGTAAAAAGATTAGCTCGAGAAGCATTTCGTCAACATAAACAAGACTTAAACGGTTATGATATTGTCGTTTTAGGGCGTCGTGATATGCAAAAAGTTGACAACGAAACCCTAACAAAAAGCTTTAAGCACCTAATTCGAAAAATAAAAAACTCTGATTTAAAAAATATATAACGTGTACTGGGAAAAACAGCAATGAATACAAGATCTTTTTGGTGGCTAATGATGGCCTTTACACTTTTGTGGATTTGGATGGAGTGGAATCAATTCCAACAGATCAAAGCCCTTCCAGCTACAACAGAAGTTAATGAACAAGCTTCTGTTAGTCCTGTAGACTCAGGTGTACCACAAGCAAATCAAAGTACAGTCGCAAATAGTAGTGATGTACCAATTGCAACACAAAATGCAGAAATCCCTGTTGCCAAGGTTCAAATCCAACAAGCCCAACGTATCAGTATTGTGACAGATGTTTTAGACATTGTTTTAGATACCAGAGGCGGCGACATTCGTGATATTCGTTTACTAAAATACGCTGCGACTGAAGATCGTAGTCAACCATTCCAACTAATGGGTGATACTGGCAAAAGGATGTATATTGCACAAAACGGTATTGCAATGCAGCCTAACTCTGAGTTATCAGCACCTACCCATAACTCTATTTTCCAAGCAGAACAGACAAATTATGTTATGGATGGAGAGGTGCTTTCTGTTCCGATGACTTGGCAAGAAAATGGGATTAAAGTCACCAAGACCTATGTTTTCAAAAAAGGTGATTACCAGATTGCAATTGACTATAAAGTCGAAAACTTAACCAATCAAGATTGGGCAGGTAGCCTGTATTCTCAACTAAAACGCAACACCTATGATCCTGATCATAATTCAATGATGTACACCTATACAGGGCCTGTTTTATATGATGGCCATGCTGAAAGTAAATATATTAAACATTCTTTTGATGATTTAAACACCAGCCCAATTCCATCTCAGCAAACAACAGGTGGTTGGGCTGCAATGATTCAGCATTATTTCTTAGCGGCGGTTGTGCCAAACCAAACGACTTTAAATACGCTTTATGCAAAGCCTGCTGGCAATGCAGATGAATATGTAACAGGGGTTGTTGAGCCTTTAACAACCATTAAAGCTGGCACAACTGAGACCTTATCAACTTCATTATACATAGGTCCAATTATTCAAGATAAACTTGAAACCGTAGCACCAGGGCTTGAGCTAACTGTTGATTACGGAATCCTAACCCTAATTGCAGAACCTATTTTTTGGTTACTGGGCATTATTTATTCATTTGTTGGAAACTGGGGTTGGTCAATTATTGTACTGACGATCCTAATCAAACTGGCATTTTATAAATTATCAGAAACATCCTATCGTTCAATGGCTCGCTTGAAAAAATTTCAACCTAAGTTGAAACAGCTAAAAGAAAATTATGGCGACGATAAAATGATTTATCAACAAAAGATGATGAAATTATACAAGGAAGAAAAAATCAATCCGCTAGGGGGTTGCTTACCAATTCTTGTACAAATGCCCGTCTTTATCGCACTTTACTGGGTACTTCTTTATTCTGCAGAAATGAGACAAGCTCCTTGGATGCTATGGATTCAGGACTTATCTGCTAGAGATCCCTACTTCATTCTTCCAGTTATCATGGGGATTTCCATGTGGGTTCAGCAAAAACTTAACCCATCGGCAATGATGGATGAAATGCAACAAAAAGTAATGAAGCTATTACCATTCATCTTTACGGTGTTCTTTATGTTCTTCCCTGCTGGCTTGGTTCTTTATTGGGTAGTAAACAACATTTTATCAGTCAGCCAACAATGGTACATTACTAAGAAAATTGAAGCTGGCGAAGACAAAGCTAAAAAATAGGAAAATGATATGCAGTTATCTTATGAAAAACTAGGCTCTGACCATAAAATGTATGGCAAAGTTGATTATATCGTCATGGATGGAATGCAAGCTATCTGCTACAAAAGTAAAGATGGCTACCTTCCGCTTGAAGCAGATGGTTCAAGTAAAAGCATGCCTGTAGAAGAATCAAAACCTGAGCAACAAAGAGCAAAATCTTTATTTGTATTAAGCTTTACAATTAATGGTGAAACGGAAGAGATAACATTCAAATCTAAAAAGGAGATGGATAAAACCATCGCTTTTTATAAAGAAAAAGAATTCATTAGTGACATTCAAACTGCTGAATATAATTTAGCCTAAAAATGCATGTCTAACCAAGAGACTATTGTAGCAATTGCCACTCCTCCAGGACGTGGTGGCATTGGTATTGTTCGAGTATCTGGTTCATTAGCCTTAACCATTGCCGAAGCGGTTTTAGGAAAAACGCCAACCCCACGTTATGCCCACTATGGTAATTTTTTTGCTGAAAATGGGCAAATATTAGACCAAGGCATAGCCCTTTTTTTCCCCAACCCTAATTCTTTTACAGGTGAAGATATCCTTGAACTGCAAGGGCATGGCGGCCCTATTGTTTTGCAATGGATTTTAGACAGGGTGGTTGCCTTAGGTGCTAAATTAGCAGAGCCTGGCGAATTTTCAAAGCAAGCCTTTCTAAATGATAAACTCGATTTAACACAGGCAGAAGCCACTGCTGATTTAATTAATGCCTCATCTGAACAGGCTGCCAAATCAGCATTAAAGTCTCTACAAGGTGAGTTTTCAGCTCAAATAAACTCACTGGTAGAACAACTTATTCAATTACGTATATTTGTAGAGGCTGCCATAGATTTTCCCGAAGAAGAAATTGACTTTCTATCCGATGGTAAGGTCGCAGGGCAATTGGACAACATACTCCAACAGTTGAAACGGGTTTTTGATTCTGCCCAACAGGGTGCATTATTATCAGAGGGAATGTCTGTTGTTATCCTAGGCAGGCCTAATGCCGGTAAATCAAGTCTGCTCAATGCGCTAGCTGGAAAAGAGGCTGCAATTGTGACCAATATTGCGGGAACAACCAGAGACATTGTTAAAGAAAAAATTCAAATAGATGGTATGCCACTGCACATCCTTGATACGGCAGGCTTGAGAAAAGCAAGTGATGAAGTGGAGCAAATTGGTATCCAAAAGGCTTGGGAAGCAATTAAAGATGCTGACTGTGTTTTAGTGGTCATTCAAGCAGATGAGCAGGAAAGTGATATTGATAAAGAAGATCTAGCTATTTTGCAACAACTGCCTAAAAACATCCCTGTTACCTTAATTCACAACAAAATTGACTTAGTCGATTTAGAGCCCAAAATTACTGAACAGAACAAAAACCTACAAGGTCACCATGAAACTGAAATTTGGCTGTCTGCAAAACAACAAGTTGGTTTAGACATTTTAAAACAACATTTAAAAACCTCAATCGGCTATGCACAAACTACAGAAGGCGTTTTCATGGCGCGCAAACGTCACATTAAAGCACTCAATACAGCCCTTGATTTAGTGCTAACTGGACAGCAACAACTTGAAACCTATGCTGCTGGCGAATTATTAGCGGAAGACTTAAAACAAGCTCAAAGCGCTTTAAGCGAAATAACGGGACAATTTACAAGTGATGATTTATTAGGTAAGATATTCACCTCTTTCTGTATTGGTAAATAATGGATATGAGACCTTTGCACCCTAAAGGTTTTTAAATATAAAGAAATGAAAAATAAACTAACCAAAGCATCCAATATTCTCAATAGCTTAACGATTCCGACAATTCCGGAAGAAGTTCTAAAGCTAAAAGAAGAGCTCAATAGAAAATATCCAAATACTGTAACCATTGCTAACCTTATTAGCCACAATCCCGAATTATTAGCAGAATTTTTAAACCTCGCCAATGCGAATCTTACCAATAGCAATTCAGAGATAAAAGATGCTAAAAATGCTGTCAACTCACTCGGGCTAGATGAAATTTATAATATTTTTCTTGCAATCAGTTTGACAGATATTGCCGCGCAAACGGACGAAGAAAAACAAATATTACAACATGGAACGAAAGCAGGATTGGCTGCAGCAGAACTATCCTATTGGGTTTTTGATGTTTCACGCTCAGAAGCTTATATGGCGGGTCTAATGCAAAATGTTGGTGCCATTTATTTATCCCGCTATGATCCTGAAAACTACTTCAATGTATTTAACTACCAGCTTAGTAGTCCAAATAGAAGGTTATAAAAAAGAAGTCGAACAATAT
>CAYUHO010000126.1:0-4710 GCA_964444445.1 uncultured Piscirickettsiaceae bacterium
AAGCCTCTTCTAAATACGCTAAGTTTTTATAGCTGACCAAGGTTTTTTCAAAACAGTCCTTTTTATGGCGATGCTGCCCCCACCAAACTAACATGGATTCAAAAAAACTAATTCCTAGTGATTCAAAATGTTTAAGTGCAAGCTCGTTGATCTGTTTCTCGGAAAGTTTTGGAAAAGCATTTTTTAAATTCAGATTAACCAGTTTTTTTCTTTTACCTGCAAGTTTAAATAGGAGTTTACCTAACCACTTACCAAGTTTTAATTTAAGTCGGTATGGTAAGAAGTGGATTATTCTTAATAGAAATACAGCAAGCCAAATCGCCCAATATTTAGGGAGAAGAAATGATTTTTGGAATCCACTGGTTGATTTTTGGTCAGTTGTCTTCATTTTTAAAACCGCTTTGATATAGCTTGTGGTAATTTCCATTGTGTTTCATTAGCTCTTCATGCGTACCTTCTTCAAGGATCGCGCCTTTATTGAGTACAACGATATTATCAGCATTTTTAATTGTACTTAACCTATGTGCAATCACGATGACCGTTTTATCTTTCTGTAACTTTTCTAAAGCTT
Organism: uncultured Piscirickettsiaceae bacterium; assembly: GCA_964444445.1. Classification (GTDB taxonomy): domain Bacteria; phylum Pseudomonadota; class Gammaproteobacteria; order Thiomicrospirales; family Thiomicrospiraceae; genus Hydrogenovibrio. The sequence continues at coordinate 572 of CAYUHO010000126.1, forward strand.
GCTGAATTTTGATTTCTGATTCATTATCTAATGCAGAGGTTGCTTCATCTAAGATTAAAATCGGTGCGTTTTTTAAAAAAGCTCTGGCGATGGCAATGCGCTGGCGCTGCCCTCCTGATAGTAAGCCGCCGTTTTCTCCGATATTAGTGTGAATTCCATCAGGTAGTTTTTCGATAAATTCCCAGGCATAGGCGGCTTTAGCAGCTGATATTATTTTTTCAATGTCAACATTGGGCTGTCCATAGGCGATATTTGCAGCAATAGTGTCATTAAAGAGGGTAACTTTTTGGCTGACTAGGGAAACTTGTTGTCTTAAGTGATGACGTTCAAGTGTGTGAAGGTCAATGTCGTCTATGTTTATTGAGCCAGAAGAAGTCTCATAGAAACGAGTGATAAGACTGACTAGAGTAGATTTTCCACTGCCTGACTGCCCGACAAGTGCGGTTGTTTTGCCTGCCTTAATTTTAAGATTAAAATTGTTGAATTGTGGCGTTTTGCTATTTGGGTATTGGAAGTAGCTGTCTTTAAAACAAATTTCGCCCTTTATTTTAGTTGGCTTTAGTGTACCTGTATTAGTTTCATTTGGCTGGTCGAGTAATTCAAAAATACTTTCAGCAGCAGCCATTCCTTTTTGTACGGTTTCGTTAATACTGGTTAAGCGTCGTACAGGCTCAAAAACAAGTGCCATAGCGGTAATGTAAGAAAGTAACTCACCTGTTGTAAAGGCATTGTCAGCAGACATTTTTAGTGCAATATAGACAACAATTGCTAAGGCTACTGCTGCTAAGATTTGCACTAAAGGTACATTGAACGCGGAGACCTTTGTTACTTTCATTGTGTTATTTAACAATTCAGTAGCGGTTAGCTGAAAACGATCTTGTTCATATTGTTCAGCACCAAACATCTTAATATCCTGGTGGGCAGTTAAGCTTTCTTCTAATCGGTGGGTTAGCTGCCCCATATTTTGTTGCATTGCCTTACTGGATTGGCGCATGAGTTTGCTTGCCTTGTCAATAATCCAAGCTACGACAGGTCCTATAATAAGCAGAATCAAGGTGAGAGACCACGAAATATAGAGAAGATAGGCAACGAGTGCCAAGACCGTTAAACTATCTCGAATAAGGGTAACCCATGCGTTAGATAAGGCGCTGCTTGCTTGTGGGACGTCGTAGGTTATCTTTGAAAGCAGCGCACCGGTTCCGTAGTTTTGAAAAACTGAGTAGGGAAGTTGGAACATTTTTTGATACATGTCTGCACGGATTGATAAGATTGCTTTTTGTGCGATCCACTGGCTAAAAACCTTACTAAAATACTCAGCAAATCCTTTGAGGATAAACACACCTGCAAGCATCATCGGTATTACCACAAATGAATCTGGATCCTTGGCAATAAGACTTTCGTCAACCAAATTTTTAAGTACCCATGCTGTCATAGGCTCCATGACGGCGATGGTGACAATTGCTAACAGTGTACCGGTAATTAAAGCCTTAAAAGGTAGGATGTATTGCAGTAACCGTTTGTAGAGTTTTAGGGTTTTAGGGTCAAGCATAGCTTATTCGCGTTTTAGTATTTTGTTAACAACAATATTTGCCCAGCCTTCGGCATGGAATTCTTCATTTAGTTTGGGTTTGTTATAGTGGTTTTTAACCCAGTCAATAAAGCTAACTTCTGGATTTTGCTGTTCAAATTTTAAGAAGTCTTCAAAAAAAACATCTAATTTGCCTGTATCAGCCCAGCGAAAGTGGCCATATTTCATTGATAGTTCAGCGAGTGCTTCTTTAATTGGTTGGTTTAAAATAAAGTGCTTATAAAACACGCTCATCATACCTGCCCTATCAGCGCCAGATTTACAATGAATCAAGATAGGATAGTCTGCGTTTTCTAAGATTTCTTTGGCTTTGATTATGTTGTCAGCATCGGGGAAGCTTCTTGATGACATTGGGTGGTTGATTAAGGTGATTCCTAGCTTATCACAGGTTTCTTTTTCAAGGCGGTACTGACCGGTTGAATCAGCCCTTCTCATGCTGATAATGGTTTTTAGCTGTTTATTTTTACGCAGTTTTTTAATAAAACTTGGAGAAGGGTGATTGCTTCTATAAGCATTGTTAGATAGTGAGTAGAAATTACGGTATAGCGTTCTTAGTATCTCATGATCAATAAACCAAGCTTCTAGATGGGCAAAAAATCTGCCTTTTTTAGTAGTAAGTCTTTCCATTAACTTTTAATCACATAAATTCAATTGGCTAATTTTACCTTTTTTACTCACGATGATAGGGGTTAATGATAAAATTAGTGGCTAAATTATTAAGTACGGTATTTTCAATGATAGTGGTGACTGGTGGTGCAGGTTTTATAGGCTCTAATATTGTTAAGGCTTTAAATAATATAGGCAGAACCGATATTTTAGTGGTTGATAATCTTAAAAATGGAAAAAAATTCATTAATCTAGCAGATTGTGATTTTGTGGATTATCTTGATAAGGAAGATTTTCAGGCTAGAGTTTTTGCTGAAGAAGGTTTACCAGAGATTGAGTGTGTTTTTCATGAAGGTGCTTGTTCTGCTACCACTGAGTGGGATGGTAAGTTTATGATGGATAACAACTATGAGTATTCAAAAGACTTATTGCACTATTGTTTACAAAGAGAAATTCCTTTTCTATATGCCTCTTCTGCCGCAACCTATGGCGATGGACCTACTTTTATCGAACAGCGACAATATGAAAAACCGTTAAATGTTTATGGATTTTCAAAATTTCAGTTTGACCAGTATGTTCGCCAAGTATTACCAAAGGCAACCAGTCAAATTGTTGGTTTTCGTTATTTCAATGTTTATGGGCCTCGTGAACAGCATAAAGGAGATATGGCAAGTGTCGCATTTAAATTGCATAATCAAGTATTAGCGGGCGAAAAGCTAAAGCTATTTGGAGCTTATGACGGTTATGATAAAGGTATGCAAACCCGCGATTTTGTCTATATTGAAGATGTAGTGAAAGTTAACCTATGGTTTATGGAGCATCAAGAAAAATCAGGAATATTTAATTTAGGACCATCAGCCGCCGAACCGTTTAAAAATATTGCCGATGCGGTCATTAATTTTCATGGAAAAGGCGAGATTGAATACATTGATTTCCCAGAAAAACTAAGGGGGGCGTATCAAAGTTTTACCCAGGCAGATAATTCATTATTGCGTGAGGCGGGTTACGATGAAAAATTCCATACGGTTGCACAAGGGGTTGAAAAGTATCTAACTTGGTTAGCAGAAAACCCACATACTTTAAATTTTAAAGCGGGGCAAAACGATGGGTTATAAATTCACTGACAATAAAGAACCAACGGATAAAGAATTGTCTGATTTAATGAAAGCCGCCATTAAAACAGCAAATGAACGTGGTCAAAAAGCAACCTTTACTTTTATGGAAGAATTAAATCAAAAAATTATCACATTAAAAGCACAAATGAAGCATGCAAAAACCTAATTTAATTATTATTGCAGGTCCAAATGGTTCTGGAAAAACAACGGTGACAGAGCAAGGGCTGGGACATCAATGGTTTGATGGTTGCCAATATATTAACCCTGATATCATTGCTGAAAAAGAATTTTTAGGTTGGAATGATTATGAAAGCATTTTAAAGGCAGCCAAAAAAGCGACTCAAATTAGATATGATTTAATTAAAAGGAAAGAAAATTTAGCGTTTGAAACGGTTTTTTCTTCCTCCGAAAAAATAGATTTTATTAAAAAGGCTAAGCAACAAGGTTACTTTATTCGTTTGTTTTTTATTTGCACAGAATCGCCTATTATTAATGCAGCGCGAATTACTAGGCGTGTTTTAGAAGGTGGTCATGAGGTGCCGATTACAAAGATTGTTAGCCGATATCAAAAATCTATTTTAAATGCATTACAAGCTAATAATTTAGTTGATCGCTTGTATTTATACGACAATAGTGTTGATGCTCAAGAACCACAACTAATCGTCAGATTTTCTGAAGGAAAGTTGATTAAACTTTATGATGATTTAATGTTTCCTGCGTGGGCAAAAGGATTTTTAGAGGATAAGAAATGAAAGTTCTTCTTATCAAAATGTCCTCAATGGGAGATGTGTTTCATGCTTTCCCCGCGTTGACTGATGCAATGCAAAATA
>CAYUHO010000127.1:0-1487 GCA_964444445.1 uncultured Piscirickettsiaceae bacterium
AGTTTTGTACGAACGATTTATTTTTACAGCCTCTGAAAGCCCGTTGTAGCAAGGATTTTATTTTGACCGAGATGTGCTGCTTTTGTTATGCTTTTTTTTGGCTATCAACTCTCTTGGTATTCACGAAGTCGCTGATAAAGATCTTTCAAGAAAGGCCTTAAATCATTTTCAATTGTACGATATAAATAATCCATTTGCTCATTTAGCTTTGATATTTCTCTGTCAGAATATTCTTTATATTTATCATCTGCCCATTTTCCATTTACACCAAGCTGATTAAATCGATCATTAATACCTTGTTGTAACTTTTGTATGTCTGACTCATATCGATCAATATTACTTGCTAATTGGGCTATGGCATTCATATCTGCGTTAATATATGACATATTGCTTACCCTTTCATTTGTACTTGACGAATTTTGTCAATGTGATTCTGTAATATTGGAAGCATACTTTGCTCTATGATGCTTCCTTCAATCCCAGTCACTTTATGCGTAATATTTGAAAATAACTGCCTAAACTCCATGTAATTTTCATCATCCCAACTATTACTTTGCATGGACATGACAAAGTTTTGAAGATCATTTGTTTTATCTACTAGATCACGCTTAAATTGACTCAACTCTGAATGAAAATCTGCTATTGCATTAGTATCAGCCAGTGCATGTATGTTTTGACCTGTACTCATATTACCTCCCGAATTTGATGAGTTTTTATAATAAATGTCGTGTTGTTTCGCCAACTCACCGTCATATATTTTATGGTAACTTTTCGCATAACTATCCATTGCATCAGCCCCATACAGCGTTGCTTTTGCTGATGACCCCATGCGTCTAAGATTTTTATCTTTACCTGCTTTAAAATCCTTAGCGGCATCAGAAGCACCTCTTTTGCTATCATCACTATTCCATATGGACATTTAAAACCCTACCTATATTTACCATTCTAAGACAGACTTTTCTATGCTGGAAGACTTATCTGAACTTCTTGACATAAAAATAAAAGGCCAAATAAAAATAAAAAGAAGAACATTAACGATGAAGAAAATAACATTAAGCACACCTTCCCAAAAATCGGGGTATGATTCATACTCAACACTTGGATATGACTTATCCACTATCCCTTTGATATGCCTCAACTTCTTATTAAGCTGCTTCTGTATATTTTTAACTTTATTATCATCTAATCCAGATTTACTTTCCAGCAAAGACAATTCCCTAATTATATCGTCTTTGTCTTTGTTACAATTCTTGATTGCAATTGATCTCTCATAGACATTAGAGCAATACTCAACCATTTTATCCCAATCATTAGTGAGATTGTCTATAGTGTCAAGCAATTGCTTTCTCCCCTTTGTCTTGGTATGTAATTGTTTTATCTTGTCTGATTCTTTAGCACTCGCACATTCCTTTTCAAGCAATTCTATCCATTTGTTTTCTTTGAAAAATAAATTGTTTTTAATAAACTTCTTGAATTGTCCAATTTCA
>CAYUHO010000127.1:1587-4693 GCA_964444445.1 uncultured Piscirickettsiaceae bacterium
TAGATCGCTTACCAGTTTGTGGTGTTTTTTAACCTCTCCAATATTTCTTGAAGAATGATACTTCTCTCCATTTTTCTTGACTTTATCTGCCAACCCACTGAACAGTTCTTGGTTGGTTAAGTATGCATTAATGGTGGAATAATCATCCCAAATTGATTCGATATTATTTGATTGATCAGAAAAATCACTATTAATATCATCAAGTGATGAATGGCCATAATTTTCTATAGATCTTACATTTATTGCTATTTCTTCTGCTATTCCAGTAAAGTTGTCAATCAAAATATGATCGCTCATCAATACTTGGTTAATATTTTCGATTGATTTTTTTGATAACGCAAATTGTTTTCTTACGCCATCATCTTCACGCCTTAGCCCTAAAATATTTTCAAGTTGCGATAGGTATTCTGCTTTCATTGCTAACCTTCCTCCATATTATGAAAATATTCTACAATATCTTGTGGTTCATACAGCCGAATAGGGTCGGCACCATAGTTGGCTTGTGGACTTATTAAATACGCCAATCCATCATGTTTAATTGCTTGATTATTGTCAGGGAGTAATTTTTCGCTACTCCCGCCTCGCAACACAATACGATTTTCGAATTCATCAAGCATATTTCTATTTGTAAACACCTTCTCTAGTCCTTGATAATGTAAGCTATGAAGAAATACATGCATCCCGAATTCTGCACCTTCTTTCAATAACTTCTCCAATATTTTTGTTGCGGCGGAGCCACCTATAGATGCCTTACTATTAAATATTCTTGCGGCTTGAATATTTAACAAGAACAAAATATTTCTATCCTTAGGCACTTCGTGATTTTCTATGGCTTCATCCAGCTTGGATTCAAATTCAACTAAAATATCATTGAGTTTCTTATTGCCAACAATAACCACTTGCTTTGGAAACAGTTTTCTTAGTGCCTTGATTTTTCCATACCACGGAGTATCAACTGCAAACATATCAGCGATATAAAAACGACTATCATCTGTGCTTTGCATGATAAGTTGGTACAACATGAGCAATGACAGGCCAACAACATCGGGAGGAGAATCGCCAACCATTAAGACGTTTGATGAAAACTGCCTACGTAAGCGTAGGCTAACTAATTGCTGGCTAATATAGCCTGGCTCAGAAAAACCCAAATCAACATACAGGTGACTAGATTTTGAAGAATTTAATTGTATGAAGTCTTCAATTCTAGACTTTTGGAATGGCAAATAATGCTGCCCATCAAAAATATACCTATGATGAATATTTGAATCAGCACTAGATTGTTTCAATGTTTGAATTCGTCCTTCAATTTTATCCGTATCAAGATATGCAACCTGAAACCTTAGATTTCCTTCACTTTGCCCATGTGCAGCGTTGTAATATGCTTCTCCAGGTTTTTTAAGCGTTGCGGCAGTCGTGTTTTCTCGGTGGAACAGTTTTGCTGAATCTGCATCTGACATTCTAAGACCAATACGGATAGCAATATTTGATAGCGTTGAAGTTTTTAGGTTTACTTCTGATAATGTTTGCGTTGAAAGAAGCATATGAACACCAAAAGATCTACCCCGCCTTGAAAGGTCATCCAACATTTCTGCGCCTTGCCCACTTAACTTGTCATGACCTTTCAATAAAACTTGAAACTCATCAATAACAATCAAAATTCTGGGCAATTTCTCTCCTGTTTTACTTCTGTAATCCTGAATTCGTGCAACACCACTTTTTTTGAACAATTTACCTCTTCGTTCCATTTCTTCTTGAAGATACTGCAAGGTGCTAAGACCGAAAGGTCGGTTGCTTTCCATTGATAAAATATGAACATGAGGGAGATTCTCATATAACTTAAACTCAGTCCCCTCCTTGTAATCTAAAAGATAAAAAACCAATTCATCTGGCGAGTACTGCCATGCACCATTAACAATTATGTTATGAAGCAAAACAGTTTTACCTGATCCTGTAGCACCTCCAATTAAGACATGATGCCCACTTTTTTCCTCACCCAATGTTAGTAAACAGGGCTTATCTTTTCCCACAAGACCAATCGGGATATGAATCCCTTGGTCACTCTTATGCTTGTAAGGGGAAGATGAATAAAACTCATCAATATCTATTGTTCTATTTTGAAGTAAAAGAGCCTGCTCATTTACTTCATGGATTATTTCATGAGCAAAGCTAGTTACCTCATTGTCAGGCAAGAGATGAAAGTTATTATTTAGAAAACTTTGCGATGGGACATTAATAATTTCTTGAGGGGTCAGTACGCTCAAAGGCGTGTCATTGAATATTGCTTTGTCTAAATCACGATGTTTAGCTAACTCTTCATTATCAATATTCATTAATACCGAAATACCAGACTTATTTGACGTGCTAATTATTGATAATAGTGTTTCTATTGCTCGTTGGCTGAAGCTTGATGGAAAGTTAGAAATGAAAATAAATCTATATGGCTCCGCAAGTTTACTACCTACATCTGCATTATAGTCTTGTAAGCTGTTATATTTATGGGTTAATTTTTCCTGAACAAGATTTACTGCTGCTGATTTTGCTTCGGCAAGTACTCGTTCTATCTCTGCTGGCTCTGTTAGTATCTTAGTGCCTTTAATAGCATCTGAAAGTTCCGTAAAATGTGAAAAATGTTGCCCTAGACCAGTGGGATCAATAAAATGAAATATTATTAAATGAGGGTCAATTGATGAAAGTACACGAAACGCAATATTTTGTATTATGTTATGAGCTGGTTCATTATCGAAATCCTTAATTATCAAACTTCGATTTTCCAAGAAATCATGGAAATAGGGAATAATTCCTGTATTTAATGAAGACTTGTCTTTGGGCTTTAACTCCCCAATACGAAGAACATCTGTGTATTCAAATTTGGGTAAAAAGTATAATTCATTAATATCAAGAAATGCTGCTTTTGATATTCCAGTTTTCTCAGATAGAAGTTCTGCATCCATTTTAGATAATACATCTGTACATTTTTCATGAATATCAGATAAGACTTTTTCGTGATAATAAATAGATCGTTCTGATAGCCCTGCGAGTTCTTTTTGAATTTCTGCTTTTAAAGACATTGATTACTTTTCATCCTCTCTTGATATTTGGCAAGGTT
>CAYUHO010000128.1:0-4650 GCA_964444445.1 uncultured Piscirickettsiaceae bacterium
GAACACCGGACTGTTAATCCGTATGTCGCTGGTTCGAGCCCAGCATCGGGAGCCATATTCAAAACCCTAGTTGTAAGATTATCTATTGAGATACTTAAAGCTAGGGTTTTTTTGTATTATGGTGATTTAGCTCGCCCCTCGCGACGATAGGTTAGGAACTCCGCCAGGTCCGGAAGGAAGCAACGGTACTTTCTGATTCGTGCGCCGAGATTAGGCGGGTTGAGTTGCCACCCTTTTTTACATCTACATTTGCTACTCAATTTCTTTAGAGTCAGAATTCCTTTTTTTATAAAAGTAACTTACCTTATAAGGATCTTTTCCTGGCGAATTCATCATAACAACCATATCATCGAACAAACCAGGAAAAAGTAGTTCATATACCTGAGAAATTTTTTCGACATCTTGCTCATCAACAGGCACTTCTATAATCAACAGCTTAGAACATGAAAACGCTGTAATATCCATCGACTCTAAAGCCATTCTATCCGCTTCAAAGTCATAATGGTCTTCATAATGATCTTTAATTATCCAGCTCATTTCTTCCTCATTTGATTTTTAGAATCGGTTTGGAGTGAAATCTATACAACAAGACCTCTACCAATCCCGATGTAACGAATACCTTCTTCGGCCATAACACTTGGTTCATAAACATTACGTCCATCAAAAATAACAGGGGTTTTCATTAGGGCTTTCATTCTTTTTAAGTCAGGATCAAAAAAAGTCTCCCAATCAGTTAAAAGAAACAACGCATCTACATCCTCTAAAACCTCATACTTGTCTTCAGCAACTGCAACAGGCCCAATATCTCCAAGCGCTTTAATAAAGGTCTCATTCGCCTTAGGGTCATAAACAATGACCCTTGCTCCTTGAGAAATTAGCGCTTTTACCAAGGTTAAACTCGGAGAGTTCTCAACCGATGAAGTATTAGGTTTAAACGACAATCCCCAAACGGCAAACGTTTTATTCGTTAAATCGTTATCAAAATAACGCCACGCCTTTCTAAATAAGACTTCTTTTTGCGTTTCGTTTTCGGCAGCGGCAGCAGCTAATAATCTTCCACCAGAACCCTTCTTATCAAAAGACTCTACCAGTTCATTCACGTCAGCGGCAAAACTCGGGCCACCAAATCCACAACCTGGGTTGATGTATTTGCTACCAATTCTTGAATCTGACCCAATTCCCTCGCGAACCTCCGCAAAATCTATACCAAACAACTCAGCATTATTGGCAAATTCGTTAATTAAACTAATTCTTGTTGCCAAAACCGCATTTAAAGTGAATCGAGTATACTCAGCAGCTTTAGCAGTCATAGTAATTAAATTCTTTTCATCTTTATAAAAAGGAAGCATCAATTCAGCTATCGTATTGATTGCCTTTTTATTTTCGCCACCAATAATCACCCGCTCAGGATTTAAAAACTCTTCAACTGCCGTCCCTTTACTGATCAAATCGGGCATAGATAACACATTGACAGAAAAATCAGCAGATCTTTGAACAAATCGTTCTTTTATCTTCTCTTCAAATTCATTTGATTTACCAATCGAAAAGGTGGTTTGGTTAACTAAGATAACATCTTTTTGCGCGACTTTACCGATTCGGTCAACAACCTTTTCTGCAAGTGGAAGAAGCCAAGATGGAATACTGATAATAATAATATCGGCATGATAAATTGCCTCATCCCAATCTGTTGCATAAACCAACTTTTTTTCTATCACTTGCGATGACAATAAAAGTGTTAAACTCGGTTCTCCATGAGTCAAACTCACACCACCTTTCGCTTGATCAGACAGCTCATCCATTGAAACTAAAACAACATTATTACCTTTTTTTGCTAAACAACCAGCGGTAACCATCCCGGTCAATTCGCAACCAAAAATACTTATATTCATCTCTTCACCCTCTTTATCAAGGCCTCTGTTGAGCAATCTAACCCGGATGAAAGCGATTCACCAGCAAGTGCTTTCCGAGCTTCCTGCGCGATCAATTTCCCGAGTTCAACCCCCCACTGATCAAAAGGATTAATATCCCATATGACCGATTCTACAAAGGTTTTATGCTCATACAATGCAATTAATTTGCCCAGCGAGTTTGGCGAAATTTCATCTAACAAAATAGTATTGGAGGGCTGATTTCCTTCATAACGCTTAAAGGGAGAATTAAATTGTTCTTTTAAATCATCCGGAATAGCATCATCGCCTAACATAAGAACTCTTGACTGAGCAAAACAGTTAGATAAAGTTAGGTATTGTTGTTCCATCAAAGATTGATCAAGTAATTCTTCACCCTCTACATTAAAATCGTCTCTCAAGGCAATTGCAATAAAATCACTGGTTACCTTCTGAGTGCCTTGATGCAATAATTGATAAAAAGCATGCTGCGCATTAGGTCCAACCTCTCCCCATAAAATAGGACAGGTTTTATAGTCAACCTTATTCCCCTGTCTATCAACAGATTTTCCGTTACTTTCCATCACTAGTTGTGACAAATAAGCAGGCAAGTACTTAAGCCGTGCATCATAAGGTAGTATCGCTTTGCCCTCTATCCCAAGGAAGTTGATATTCCAAACATCGATTAAAGCAAGCATTACAGGGATATTTCTTTTAAAATCGGCATTTGCAAAATGACCATCCATTTCTCTTGCACCAACTAAAAACTGTTTAAAGCCATCCATCCCTAACTGTAAAGCAATAGACAATCCTATTGCTGACCACATAGAGTAACGACCACCCACCCAGTCCCAAAATAAGAGTTGATTTTTTTCCGGTATTCCCCAATCTAACATCTTGTCTGGTTTAGTCGAAACCCCAATAAAATGTTGATTGAGAATATTATTCTTCAACTTCTTTTTTAACCAGTTTAATGCCGTTTCTGCATTTGATAGGGTGTCGATTGTCGAAAAAGACTTTGATGCTAATACAAACAAAGTGGTTTCTTGATCGATTTCTTTCAAAATATTCGAGGTTTGCGTACCATCAATAGAAGAAATAAAATGTAAATTGACAGGCGATTTAAACGTTTGCAAAGCGTGAGTAATCATTAAAGGCCCCAAATCAGAACCCCCAACACCAATATTCACTACATCTGTTATTGCTTTCCCGGTAGAACCACGCCACTGACCAGACCTTATTTTATTAACAATCCCCTCCATTTTACAAAGTTGCTTATCAACATCTGAGTGAACACTATTTGCATAAGAATTATCCTTAGCTGATCTAGCCCTCAAAATAGTATGTAATGCTGCCCTGTCCTCAGTGTCATTTAGCTTTTCACCTAAAAAAAGATTTTCTATCCACTTAGATAACCCCCTTTCCTCAGCTAACTGAACGAGCAAGTTAAGCGTTTCACTATTTACTCTATTTTTAGAAAAGTCAACATACATACCATCCATCGAAATAGAAAATTCATCTACTCTATTTGGTGCTTTAATTAAATCTGATAAACGGGCTTTTCCTATCCCCTCATCATAGTGAGATATTAAGTTTTTCCACGATAAAGAAGACGTAATCGACATAATTCAACCTTAACTAAGCTGTTGTAAATATTCTTTGAAAGACTTATTTAATTTTTGATCTCTAAGTGCATACTCAATATTTGCTTTTAAATAACCGAGCTTATCCCCACAATCATAACTTTGACCACCAGAGAACTCAAAACCAAACATATCTTCTTCAGCTAAAAGCTCATCCATTGCATCCGTCAACTGAATCTCTCCACCCACGCCTGCCTTAGTGTTAACAAGTAAATCCATTAATTTTGGGGTAAAAATATAGCGCCCAACAACCGATAAATTTGAAGGTGCATCTGCAACACTTGGTTTCTCAACCAACTCTGAAATCTTTAAACCAGAATCTTTTTGCTCAACCCCTGCAATACCATATTTTTCAACATCTTTTTCTGGCACTGCTTCTAAGGCAACCACACTAGCCTGATTTTTATCAAAAGAAGTCATCATTTGTGCAAGACAACCTTTTTCAGAATGATGCATCAAAACGTCAGGTAACATAACAGCAAAAGGCTCATCATCAGATAAAACAGATTTTGCACATAAAATTGCATGCCCTAAACCAAGTGCTTCTGGTTGCCTAACACTAATCACTGAAACACCTTGAGGTAAAATACCCTCAATCATTTCCAACCTATCTTCTTTTCCACGAGCCTTTAATTCAGCTTCCAATTCATAATTTTTATCAAAGTGATTTTCGATTGCACCCTTGCTAGAATGTGTAACCAATATTATTTCAGTTATCCCTGCCTCAGCGGCCTCTTCAACAATATACTGAATTAATGGCTTGTCAACCACGGTTAACATTTCTTTTGGAATCGCCTTAGTAGCAGGTAAAAACCGTGTACCCAAACCCGCAACAGGCAGAATTGCTTTTGTAATTTTTTTCATAAAACTTAACTTCTCTATTTATTCAATTTAGTTTAAAAAACGAGTAAAAATCTAATTATTTAGAATACTACTATACTATCCGCTTATTCTAAATCAAATACTCGTTGCAACAGGCTTAAATTAACTAAAACCCTAATCATCACTTTTTCAGCCCAGGCAAATTAAATTGTTCTTCAGATAACCAAACATCATTTTTTTGTTGTAATAAAATTTTTAAAAAAATATCCGTAACAAAATACTCACCTCTTGCCTGTTTT
>CAYUHO010000129.1:0-4631 GCA_964444445.1 uncultured Piscirickettsiaceae bacterium
TTAAGTAGGAACTAAAATTGCTTTTAATTATTTGTATTGGCATAATGAAAAAGATTTTATATAGATACTAATTAGGTAGGATTGAAAGAAATGGCGAATTTGCCTTTTGAGGATGATGGCGATACGGTTTTAGAAACGGTTAAGCCTAGAATTAAACCCCCTAGACGTTATCAGGTGGTGTTGTTAAATGATGATTTTACACCGATGGATTTTGTAATTGAGGTTTTGACACGATTTTTTGGGATGGATTCTATCAAAGCTGAAGCGGTTATGATGGCAGTGCATGAGAAAGGTAAAGGTGTTTGTGGCGTTTATAGTAAAGAGGTGGCTGAAATGAAGGTGATGCAGGTTAATAATTTTTCGCGTGAGAATCAGTACCCACTGCAAAGCCAGATGGAGGTAGTGTAAAAATGTTGAGTAAAGAATTACAGTTAACACTTAGCAATGCGTTTAGCCTTGCCAGTGAATATGAGCATGAATATGTGACGCTTGAACATTTATTGTTGGAGTTATTGTCACTTCCGTCTGTTGTTGAAGTCATAGAGACCTGTGGGGTTTCTGTTAAGCGGGTTGAGGTTGATTTGGAGCTGTTTTTAGAGGGTGAGCATACGGTTGAAAAAACTGGAGAGCTTTTACCCACCATGGCTTTTCAGCGTGTGATTGAGCGTGCAATTTATTTGGTACAAACTAACGGTTATAGCGAGGTAACAGGTTTACATGCCTTGGCTTCACTTTATTCTGAGCAGGATTCCCATGCGGTTTATATTTTAGAGCAGTTGGGGGTACAGCGAGTTGATGTGTTGAGTTACATTTCTCATGGCGTGGTTGCACATCAACAAGAGGATTTTTTAAATCAGTATAATTCAAATACTGAAGCCGAGGTGGAGCAGGAAGTTGAGGAAACTCCGCTACAAAAATATAGCACTAATTTAAATGAATCTGTAAAAGAGGGTCTGATTGATCCTATCATTGGGCGTGAGTGGGAGCTAACACGCGCCTTAGAAATTTTGTCAAGACGTCGAAAAAATAATCCGTTATTGGTGGGTGAACCTGGGGTTGGAAAAACCGCGGTGGCAGAAGGTTTGGCTTATAAAATCATCAATAATGATATTCCTGAGTTGTTAGAAAATGCGGTGGTTTATAGTTTGGACATGGGTGCTTTATTGGCAGGAACACGCTATAGAGGAGACTTTGAAAAACGTTTTAAAGCGCTTTTAAAAGCCCTTGAAAATGAACCTAATGCCATTCTGTTTATTGATGAAATTCATACGATTATCGGTGCAGGTGCGGTTCAAGGTGGTGCGATGGACGCCTCTAATTTGATGAAGCCTGCTCTGGCATCAGGAAAGTTGAGATGTGTTGGTGCGACAACCTACGAAGAGTATCGAGGCATTTTTGAGAAGGATAGAGCCTTGGCAAGACGTTTCCAAAAAGTTGATGTTGGTGAGCCAACTCATGCAGAAACGGTAGAAATCTTAAAAGGGTTAAAATCTAAATTTGAAGATCATCATAAGGTGAAGTACACCTTGCCAGCCATTAAACAAGCGGTGGATTTATCAGCACGTTATATCACGGATCGTTTTTTACCCGATAAGGCAATTGATGTGATTGATGAAGCCGGTGCTAAACAAGCCTTGTTGGTCAAAAGCAAACGCCGTAAGCAGATTTCGGTGAATGAAATTCAACAGATTGTTGCTAACATTGCGCGTATTCCGATTTCACAAATTACCAAAAAAGAACGTGATAAGTTGTTGAGTTTAGAAGATAGTTTAAAACGTGTGGTATTTGGGCAGGACGAAGCAATTGCTCAGGTTGTTGAGGCAATTAAGTTGGCGAGATCAGGTTTGAATGAACCGAATAAACCAACCGGTTCTTTCTTATTTTCTGGGCCAACTGGGGTTGGTAAAACTGAATTAACCAATCAGTTAGCAAAACATCTTGGGGTGGAAATGACCCGTTTTGATATGTCTGAATACATGGAAGCTCATTCAGTTGCTAGGCTGATTGGTGCACCGCCAGGTTATGTCGGTTTTGATCAGGGTGGTTTGTTGACGGAAGCGGTTAATAAACATCCTTATTCTGTGGTGTTGTTAGATGAAATCGAAAAGGCGCATCCTGATGTGTTTAATATTTTATTGCAGGTGATGGATAATGGTACCTTGACCGATAATAATGGTCGAAAAGCAGACTTTAGAAATGTTATTCTCATTATGACTTCGAATGTTGGGGCAACCCAAGCTGCTAGAAGCACAATGGGCTTTATGCATCAGGATCATGCTTTGGACGTGGATGGCGAATTGAAAAAGCTCTTTACGCCTGAATTTAGAAATAGATTGGATGCCGTGGTTCAGTTTGGCCGTTTGTCGCAAGACATTATGCACTCGGTGGTGAATAAGTTTATCTTTGCACTGGAAGCCAGTTTAGCGGAGAAAAAAGTGGTCTTAAAATTAACCTCATCAGCACATGATTGGTTAGCGGCAAAAGGCTATGACCCATTAATGGGAGCACGACCTATGGCGAGGTTAATTCAAGATGAAATCAAAAAACCACTTGCGAACATGCTGTTGTTTACCGAACTACAAGATGGTGGCAGGGTAACCATTGATTTGGTAAAAAATAAAATTGAGTTGTTAGTTGAAGAGGCAGTTTCGTAAATGGCAGTGACAATGCAAAATAAAATCGGAGCAGTGATGCTGGTGGCTGCTTATCTGTTATTAATTCCAGGAGTGAGTTTACCTGTTATTCATGTGACCAGTATTTTGGATAAGGGTGTTTTGGCAGAAATGGGTAAAGAAACCTTTATGACAAGCCAAGATATTCCCCCTTTTATGATGCAGTTAGTGGCAGGTTTTATTGATAATATTCAAATCAGTGGGACAGAAGTTATTCAAAAGACCAGTAATAGTATTATTGGAACAGCGGAAACCTTGTGGCATGATGGCAATCTGTTGGTGGCAGTTTTAATTATCCTTTTTAGTGTGGTGATTCCTGTGCTTAAGGGTGCTTTATTAGCGGTAGCTGGTGTATTTGTGAAGCCTGTTCAACCAGGGCAATCTGCTCAAGAGAGTAGGGTTAGCAAGGTTGCAAATGCGTTAAGTAAATGGTCAATGGCTGACGTGTTTGTAATCGCGTTGGTGATTAGTTTTTTAGGGGCTAATGCAAATACTTCGGTATCAGAGTTGATACAGACTAAAGCTGAATTTGGAGAAGGCTTTTATTTCTTTTTAGGTTATTGTATTTTGTCAATCACGTCAGCACAGCTAATGAAAAGGACTGGATAAATAAGGAAAAGGACTATATTAAACTTGGTTTTAATAAAATAGATTTTTTAGAGGCGTTTTAACGCCTCTTTTAGTCTTTGACTACTTGTTACTTAGTGGCTTATTTACCACGGTAAGTAATGCGACCTTTTGTTAGGTCGTAAGGCGTTAATTCAACCTTAACTTTATCACCTGCAAGGATGCGGATATAGTTTTTACGCATGCGACCTGAGATATGAGCCAATATTTCATGACCATTTTCTAAACGAACTTTGAACGTTGTATTTGGTAAGGTTTCTAACACTTCACCATCAAACTCAATAACATCTGCTTTTGACATATATAATTAGCTTTTATAAGCCCTAATAAAAAAAGAAGCGGGGATTATACCAGTAGACGTATTAGGATGCAATTATTTCCACTTTTTCGCTGGAAACGCCTGTTTAACGTCCTTTGTAAGGATAAGTTCAAACGCTTTTCGACTGATTAGACTTGCCCCTAGAGAATTTAGGTGTGGGGTTTCGATTTGGGTATCAATCATTCTAAATCCCCAGTTTTTTAGTTTTTCGGTAAGGTGAACCAGTGCGACTTTGGAGCTATTACTGACTTTGGCAAACATTGATTCGCCAAAAAACACCTTGCCGATTGCCACACCATATAAGCCGCCCACTAATTCGTCTTCATGCCAAACCTCAACTGAGTGGGCATAGCCTTGATTGTGTAACTCATTGTAAGCGGTTAGCATTTCATCAATAATCCATGTTCCATCCTGGTCAGGGCGGTTGATTGTTGCGCAGTGTTGAATGACTTCTGAAAAGTGTGTGTCATAAGTAATTTTAAATTTTTGTAGGCGGATTAGTTTTGCTAGGCTTTTACTGATTTTAAGGTTTTCAACCATCAGTACAGAGCGAGGATTTGGTGTCCACCACAATATTGGGTCGTCCTCATTAAACCAGGGAAAGATACCTTTTGAGTAGGCAGTGAGCAACCATTCAGGAGTAAGTTTTCCGCCAACCGCTAGCAAACCATTGGGTTCAGTCATGCTTAGATAGCTTGGCGGAAAATGGACATTATTTTCATCTAACCAAAAAGGTTCTAAAATTTGATTTGTTTTAGTCGTCACTGGTCATCATCAATTCGTTATTCGGCGTTTGCTTAAGGACACTGAATAACTAGCTTAAAGTCCCACCCCACGGGGCTTAGCCAAGTTTCCACCTACTTCGTTATCATTTTTTATGTTGTCTTGATAGCATTTAAAATGATGCCTCGTAGGTGAAAACTTGGCGTTGCCAGAAATTAAGTTAGTTGTTCAGTGCCTCCTTAAGGAGACACTTAACAACTAAGATTATTTTATACTGGTAAAAAGTGCCG
>CAYUHO010000130.1:0-4589 GCA_964444445.1 uncultured Piscirickettsiaceae bacterium
GCTAAAGTTAAACCTTTAGTGTTACTAATAAATATCGCTATAATTTCAAGTATGAGTTCTGTATCGGTTGTTCAGGCAGGGGAAACCTTAACGCCTATTACGGTTAATAGCGAAAAAGAAAATCGCAATAAAAGAATGATGAAGTTGAAAGACAGTATTATTCACACTGAAGTTGTTGGGGCCGAGAAAATAGAAAGAAAACAAGCTGCTAGTTTGGCACAGGCAATTGAAGATGAACCGGGCGTAAAGGTTAATACAGATTGCTCTATGTGTGGTGTTAAACGAGTGATGTTGAATGGTTTGAAAGGTGAGCACTCGGTTATTTTGACCAATGGCGTACCTAACAGCTCGTTAATGGAAGGGTTTTATGGCTTTGATGCAATTCCAACGGCAGGCGTAACCTCAATTGAAATTGCACGCGGAGCTGGTGCTTCTTTATTAGCTCCAGAGGCGATTGGTGGTGTAATTAATGTGGTGACGGCTAGACCTTATAATGATAGTTTGGTGTTTGATATTTCAAAAGGGTCTAATGATTATCATAAGTATCAGTTTGTTGGCACGAAAGTAAGTCATGATAAAAATACGGCATTTTCTCTTGCCGCACAGTCTGACCATCGTGGGCAGGTGGATGTAGATAATAATGATGTGAATGAGTCGCCCGAACTATCAAACAGGGCGATGACAATGCAGGTTTGGCATAAGATATCTGAAAGCGATCGAGTGGATTTTCGGTTAGAAGATCAGTATTCAGAAGTATTTGGTGGACCAATGTTAAACACTTCTTTTGCCCCATCTAAGTCAGCGGCAAGAGTTTCAGAAGAGGGAGATGCAGATTTTATTGGTGGAAGTGTCGGTAATAAGCCTTCTGATGGCACTAGTCCAAGAGATTTTTTAGAAAACATTATTACCACAAAGCAAGCTTACACGGCTAAATGGGTGCATGATGTTAATAAAGATATGCAAACTCAGGTGGTTGGTTCTTTTGTCGATTCAACGCTTGACTCAATTTACGAGGGGGTTACCTATAAAGCCGATCAAGAGATATATTATATTGATGCTAGAGCAGACTACTTTATATCCGATAATAATTCAATCACCTTTGGTGTAGATTTAAAGCAGGATGATTATGATAGTGTTTCAACACAAGGTGGTGGAGTCGTTGACGGAGGTGATTCCTATAAATTAAAAACCAATGCCATTTATGCGAAAAATGTATGGGCCCCAACTAATTCTTTAGAAGTTTCTACGGCATTAAGGGTTGATAAAATTGATGTTGATTTTGTAGATCAAGGTCGTCATTTTGATGAAACGATTCTATCACCAAGACTACATGTTCGCTATTTACATGACTTTAATTGGACAAGTCGTTTCTCGGCAGGGCAAGGCTACCGTGTTCCTTTGGCCTTCTTTGAAACAGAGCATGGAATTGTTGATGAGCCTTTAGTGATGGCAGTGGATAAGATAGAGGAGTCAAAATCTTTTCAATATAGTATCAATTATAATGCTGCACAAACTGAATTTACCTCAACCTATAGCTGGACAGCAGTGGACAATCTAGCAACGCTTAATGGCGATGATGCTACAAATATTGATGGTAAAACGGTGGTTACTAATGCGGAAGATACGGGTGTAGTACAGCATATAGATGTAAGTGCGAGTCATCAAATAAACGCTAATTTATCACTAGGCGTAAGTGCGGAAGTTTTCTTATATGATGAAAACTACCGTAGTACTTTTGGGGTGATTCCGACCGAAGAACGCGTCAAGTTGATGGCCGATTATGACGGAAACGGTTGGGAAGTAGGTGCGACTCTAACCTGGATTGGTTCTCGTGATTACGCTGACTATGAAGATGCTGGATATGCTGATCATTATAAAGACAAAGCTAACACTGAGAAAGCTAGTGGTAATGAATCACCAGATTACTTTACGGTGGATCTAAAAGCCAGTAAACAATTGGGAGACCATAAACACTGGACAGTCTATGCTGGTGTAACGAACCTATTTGATTACACTCAAACAGGTGAAGGTTCCTCTCCGTTATTCTATGATAATGCTGACGACGTGAGTGAACGTGGGGTTGATGTTGGACATATTTGGGGACCTTTACGTGGCAGAGAAGTTTATGCAGGTGTAAAAGCTAATTTTTAGCTTTATGTTGAGACCTTTGTGCAATGCAAAGGTTCTCATGTTTTCATATTAGTGATAATGAGACCAAAGGTCTCATAATGAATTACTTATGTGTAATTTGAACATTTGAACTAGATTGTGGGTTTTCAGATTTATTTTTAAGCCAGTTTGAACCCGCATGTTGGTTGCTTCTTTCAACCGCAGACCTTTTTCCTTTTCCTTTCACAGTTGCTTTTTGTCTATCTAAATTATTACTTACCCAAAAACCCCAGTAGGAGGTTAAATCGGTATTCCAAAACTTATCTGGGTGCGAAGAAACATAGTGTAAGAATTTATCAAAACTTGAATTTGCCACTTCTAAAGGTAAACCTTCTGCAACGGCATAGTGAATCATTTGTTGGTGGCTTTCTGAAATCAGTTGACTGAGTTTTTTGTTTAATAAGCTATCGTTTTTTTGAAAACGTTGTAAATGTCTTTTTAATCCGACATCTAAAACAGCGGGTTGGCTATTCGGTAGCGTTTGCTCTAAAACTTCGCCTGTGAGTTCTGCATACTTAATCGGATTGATTGCAAAATGACAGTTACCTTGGCGATCTCTTCTTTCAGTAATTAACTGTTTGCCTTGCAACTGCGCAAAGGTTTGCATCAAGACTTCTTCTTGCCAAAAAGAAAAATTACTTTCAACCTGTTGCCAAGTGATTGAATCAGACTTTAGCGAATGTTCAAGCCAGCCTAAAACAATGGCTTCTTCTAAAGAGAGTTTGTTAGCCACCTCTTGGTTAAATTGAAAGTTCATGCTTTATTTTCTTTTTGATTTTTGTTTTTATTTACTTGTAATGTTTGCATTGTTTTATCAAGATGACGACTAATGGTAATTAAGTTATCAGGGCTTCTAAGGTCTGCTAAAACTTGCTTGGCTCTTTGCTCATCACCAATTAATACTGGCGGTTGTTTTTTTGCCCCTTTGATTTTTGCATTTTGTGAATTGACAATACCAATTAGTTCAACAGGCGGTTGTAATTGTTTTGGGGTTGCATACAAGGCGCGGTAATTTTTCTTAAATTCAATCGCTTTAAAAGTAAGCGATTTTTCATCAGGGATATTGCAAAAATCAATCCAGCCACCCATCTTGTGGATGATTTGATGAATTAAGGGGTCATGAAAAACCACATCTTGATAACCACCCACTTTACGAATCGCTGTTTCCACTTCATGCCAAGCTTGCATGGCAGTATCTTGCGTACCCCCTTTGCAATTTTTGATAATATCGGAAACTTTTGGCCACCACTTTCCTTCTTCAGGGTGTTGCAGGTGAGCGTTAAAGGCTGCCTGTACTTCTTGAATAGAATAATCCTTCAGCCCGTTCCAGTACATTTCGTAAGTTAGGTCTGTCAGCTCTTTTTCATAATAGGAAAATACCCAGTTTAAAATCTGTTGGAATTTTTCCATATCTTGAACATGCATGCTGAAAATCTCGGATTAAAATAAGAACTCCACATTTTAGCAAAATAGATTCTATTTTTAGCCAAAAATCACCAGGGGGGGTATAAAAATTGCCCAAATTTTAGCTTATCAAAAAGTGGTTTGGTGGTATAATCCTCTGTTTTAAAAATTCCGAGATAAGTGGGAGAAAAAATGTCTAAATTAGAAACTTGGTCAGGTTCAGCGAATACAACAGGCGTAGAAATTCTTAATGCTGGTGGCGGAGCAATCGTCTCTCCTACTAAAGTTGGTTACATCATTATGACTTCTGACAGAAAAGGTCTGGAAAGAAAGTTTGATGCTAAGCAGCGAAATCTAAATAAGCCTGGTGTTGTGCTATGTTCTTCAATGGAACAACTAAAAGAGCTTGCGCAACTAAACCCTGAAATCGAAGCATTCTATCAAGCACATTGGGATAAAGATATTCTTTTAGGTTGCATCCTACCTTGGAAAAAAGAAAGCATGAAATATATTCCAGACGATGGTTGTAACGAACTGATGATGGACAAAAGACAAACAAGCTGTTTTGTTATCAAGTTTGGTGTTCCTGGTGAGCAAATTGTAAAAGAACTTTGGGATAATGGTAATAAACTTGTTTTTGCAAGTTCAGCAAATCCATCAGGAAAAGGCAACAGAGGGCTTTTATCAGGAATTGGTGAAAGAATTGAAAATGCAGTTGACCTAAGAATTGAAGCGAATGATTACGTTAAGTCAATTCAACCAGAAGCAACAACAGAAACTCGCCAAGAACAAGGTGTAATGGTGGCAATGGTTGATGCAAAAGGGACACTTGTACCAATGCAAGAAGGTCAAAGAGAAATTACGCCATGCCCAACGATTATTCGTAAAGGCTTGGATAATGATAAAATTATGGTAGAACTGGCTGAATATTTCAATAGTTGGGATTTCAGACAAGGAACTTACTATTAAGGAGACACTTAACAACTGATTGAAATTCTGCGTGGACTTCTAGCCCA
>CAYUHO010000131.1:0-4582 GCA_964444445.1 uncultured Piscirickettsiaceae bacterium
CTTAAGAGGGTGGGATTTTATGAATCCCTCTTTATCCTCTCTGTTAAACTTACGCTCATCATAATTTTGGAAGACACAATGGAAAGTTCGATACAATTTGATGAACAGTTGATTAAGCGCTATAACCAGTCTGGACCGCGTTATACTTCTTATCCAACGGCATTACAGTTTGAAGAAAACTTTGGGTTGGCAGAATATAAGCAAGCAGCAGAAAGAAGTAATCAGTCAAAACGTAATCTCTCTCTTTATTTCCATATTCCATTTTGCGATACCATTTGTTTTTTCTGTGCCTGTAGTAAAGTCTGGACACGTGATAGAAGCAAGGCAACGCCCTATTTAGAGCATCTTCACAAAGAAATTGAAATGCAATCTGAACTGTTTGATAAAAATCGAATAGTTGATCAACTGCACTGGGGTGGTGGAACCCCAACCTTTATCAATATGGATGAAATGCGGGCTTTGATGGAAAAGACTCGCCAACATTTTAACTTGTACAATGATGATACCGGTGAGTATTCCATTGAAATAGATCCCAGAGAGGCAAATCGCGAAAAGGTATTGCTGTTGCGTGAATTAGGTTTTAATCGAATGAGCCTTGGTGTTCAAGATTTTGATGAGAAGGTGCAAAAAGCGATAAACCGAATTCAAACCCAAAAAGAAACTTTTGAAGTCTTAGATGCAGCCCATGAATCTGGTTTTATGGGGGTGAATGTCGATTTGATTTATGGCTTACCCAAGCAAACCGAAGCGGGGTTTATTAAAACGCTCGATTGCGTCATTGAAGCAGATCCAGAAAGATTCTCTATTTTTAATTATGCACACATGCCTAGTATGTTTCCTGCACAGAAAAAAATGAATGCAGACGATATGCCATCCGCGGATGAGAAATTAGCCATATTGCAAGCTGCTAGCCAAAGATTATTAGAAGCAGGCTATGTTTATATTGGTATGGATCATTTTGCAAAACCAGATGATGAACTTGCCATTGCACAGAAAAATGAAACCCTATATCGAAATTTCCAAGGTTACTCAACTCATGTGGAATCTGATTTGATTGGGATAGGAGCCACCTCAATTTCTCTCATAAACAACACCTACGCGCAAAATCAAAAAGGTTTAACTGAGTACTATGCTGCAATTGATGCGGGTCATTTAGCAACCTTTAGAGGGGTCTATCTGACGGAAGATGACGAGTTGAGACGTGACGTGATTACAAGATTAATTAGTCATTTTCACTTGAACTTTGCGACCCTAGATAAACAGTGGCAAATTGTTTTTGTAGAATATTTTGAAAAAGAGTTAAAAAACCTAACCCCAATGGTAGAAGACGGGCTGATAACTTTAAGTGATAAAGATATCTATGTTAGCGTTAAAGGACGATTATTAATTCGTAATATCTGTATGATTTTCGATGCTTATCTAAACGAAAAAACACAAAATCGTTTTTCAAAAGTTATTTAGTGTTTTTAATTCTTTCTTTTACTAGCCAGCCAAATCCTGCACCAGTTAAAAACATGATTAGACTGTAGGTGACAGCAGGAATCATCATTTCGTTATTACCAATGAGTGTTCCTGCAACCACAAGCGCAAGTGTTCCGTTTTGAATACCGACTTCGTAGCCAATTGAGACAGATTGAGGTTGAGACAACTTCGCCTTCTTTGCCATAAAGTAGCCGATTAAAAGCACGCTGAAGTTTAACACTAAGGTTGCTGCTCCAACTTGCAGGAAGAATTCAATCATATTGTCCTTATTTTTTAAGACAATTAATACGATAATAAGTAGCAGGAATAGAATTGAAAAATATTTTAAAATATTCTCTAATTTAGTGGCTATCTTTGCCCATTTGGCAAGTACAAACATTCCTATTACAATGGGAATAATTGTGATAACCAGTAGTTGCATAATAGTTTTAACCACGGGAATACTGAATTCAGTTGAGTCTTGCATAAAATAATTCATGCTTAAAACGGCTAAGATTGGAATGGTAAATGGCGTGACTATACTAACGATGGCAGTTAAACTCACAGAAAGCGAAACATCTCCCTTGGCTAAATAGGTAAACATGTTTGAGGTTGCGCCGCCAGGTGCAAGTGCGATAATAATTAAACCAACCGCCAGTTCGGGTGGCAGTTGGAATAGAAGGGCAATGACAAAAGCAACAATTGGCAGGATTAACAACTGCCCAGTAAGCCCGATATAGATGGCTTTTGGGTTGGTAAAAATGGCTTTGAAGTCACTTGTTTTTAAAGAAAGTCCCAACCCAAACATGATTAAAAAAAGTGAAATTGGTAGAATAAGGGTGGTTAAAATGTCTGCTTGCATACATATGTTTCTTTCGTTTTTACAATTAAATAAGAGATTATCCGATTGAATTTAATAAAGCAATTTTTTATTTCCTTAAAAATACAAGGTCGCTCGGAACATACGCGCAGTAACTATAAACGAGACCTGTTTTCTTTTTTAGCTTTTTATCGAGGTGAATTTTTAGCCGAAGAAATAGAGGAAGCGTTACATAATAGCAGTCTGTTTTTAGAAGCTTTTAAGGGCTGGAATGAAATTTCACCTGAAATTATTCAGTCGTTTGTTGCCTATAGAATGCAACAGGGTATTGGTGCCAGAACAATTGCAAGACAGCTTTCTGCAATTCGTAGTTTTTATCAGTTTTTAATTGAAAAACAAATATTGACCAATAATCCCGCTAAGGCAATAAAAACCCCAAAACAGCCAAAACCCTTACCAAAAAGTCTTGATGTTGATTTAACCAACCAATTGTTAGAGCAGCCTATAGAGACATGGCAAGATATTCGTGATCAGGCTGTTTTTGAGTGTTTATATTCAGGTGGTTTAAGGGTTTCTGAATTAGCAAATTTAGATTTGTCACCAGGGTTAGATGAAATGGACGACGGTTGGTTGCGGGTGATAGGTAAAGGAAAAAAAGAACGCTTAGCACCCTTAGGTGAACAGGCTTTTAGCGCTTTAAATAATTGGTTAGCGATTCGCTATAAGCATGCAAATGAAGATGAAAATGCGGTTTTTGTCAATCGTTTCGGCAAACGTCTTGGGGTTAGAACGATTCAAAATCGTTTAGATAAATTGTCTCAAAAAGCGGGTTTGCCGACCAAGATGTCTCCGCATAGATTACGTCATGCCTGTGCGACGCATGTGTTAGAATCTAGCGGGGATTTAAGGGCAGTACAAGAGATGTTAGGGCATGCTGATTTATCAACAACCCAGATATATACAAAGTTAGATTTACAGCATTTAGCGAATGTTTACGATAAAACGCATCCGCGTGCAAAAAAACATTGAGGTTTATACAAAATGTCAACGATTACTTTTGATACACATAAATTTGTAAAAAAAATGCAAACTGTTGGTTTTACAGAAGAACAGGCAGAGGTTTTAGCAAATGAACAGAAGCTTTTAATTGAAGAAAAGCTATCGACTAAAATAGATTTACAAGAATTAGAGGTGAGATTAACTTATCAATTAACTTACCGTTTTGGGCTGATGTTGACCGTAGCGGTTAGTTTATTGGCAACCCTTATTTCTTTTAGTAATTAAAAAAGAGCAAAAAAAAGAGCAAAAAAATGAGCGAACAAACATTTCACGGTACTACAATTTTATGTGCAAAAAGAGATGGCAAAATGGTCATCGGTGGTGATGGACAAGTAACACTTGGTCATGTTGTGATGAAAGGCAATGCGCGTAAGGTGAGGCGTTTGTATAACGGTAAAATTATTTCAGGTTTTGCTGGGGCAACGGCAGATGCGTTTACGTTGTTTGAGCGTTTCGAAGGCAAATTGCAAGCTCATAATGGTCAACTGATGCGTGCCGCTGTCGAAATGGCAAAAGACTGGCGAACAGACAGAGCATTAAGAAAACTAGAAGCAATGATGTTGGTTGCCGATGGTAGCGATATGTTGTTAATTTCTGGAACGGGTGACGTCATTGAGCCTGCGCATGACTTTATTGCAATTGGTTCTGGCGGTAACTATGCTCATGCAGCAGCTCAAGCGCTCATGCAAAATACCGAAATCTCAGCTAGAGACGTTGTTGAAAAGTCGTTGAATATTGCGGCAGACTTGTGTATTTATACCAACCATAATTTAACCATTGAAGTGATTGGAGAAGAATAATGGCAGAACAAGAAAAATTACCAGAAAATAAACAAGGCAAAGCTGAATACTATTTTGAGTCGTTCCTATGGAATAGCCGCTTTATAGTATTACTAGCAGTTATTGCTAGTTTGGTGATGGCAGTTGGTTTGTTTTATTTAACCAGTGTAGATGTTTATTACACACTATCTCATTTGACGCACTATCATGAATTAACCGATGCAGAGCGAGTTGAACTAAAAGCGGCGACGATAGCGCATGTTGTCGGCTCGGTAGATGGTTTTTTGTTAGGCATTATTATGCTGATTTTTGCTTTTGGATTATATGAATTGTTTATTTCAAAAATTGACCAAGCCGAAAAAGAAGACGGCGCTAGTAAAATTTTGACGATTCATACTTTTGATGATTTGAAAGATAAGTTAGCAAAGGTTATTTTAATGATTCTAATTGTGATGTTCTTTGA
>CAYUHO010000132.1:0-4548 GCA_964444445.1 uncultured Piscirickettsiaceae bacterium
GCCCTAGACCACCGAACATTAACGCTAAAACTGAAGGTTCTGGTACTGCTGAAACGCCTTGACCTAGAACAACGACATCATAAGTACTATAACGACCTGAATACATATCAATGTTAGTGTTAAAACCGTCTCGAGCATCCTGCTCATTTAAGTTATAATCAGACACAGCAACGACATAACTACCTGCATTTAGTGTCATTTCTACATAAGAGTCTAAACCAGAACTACTTGTTCCCAAACCGCCATTATCATCATTCTCGCCAACCAGTGCACCGATAACGCCATTATTCCATTCAAATACAAACATATCTGAATCCATAAAATTTACATTATCCCAAGCAAAAGACTCAACACTAACATCTGTCATATCTGCCGCAACAGAAAAATAGTTGTAACCAACGTTATCATCTACTGTGATTTCATTCGAAAAAGTCGCATCAGCGGAAGCGATTGAAGAAGCAGCCAAAAGAGAAACGGCGCATATTGTTTTTAATAATTTCATACGATTATCCTTAATATTTAAATAAATAACGACCACCTTCACCCTTCAGTTAAAAAACAAACTTTGTTGAACAGAGGCTTGCAACTTAACTTATAAAAGTAATTATACACATAATAAGAATTAATAACAAATAAAACACAAAGTTATTTAATAAATACAAGTATATTTATTTAGATTACAGAGAAGTGGTATAAATTATTTTGGTTACTGACATGAGCGAGCCTAGCGCTCAATATAGATGCTAGAAAAAATTTTAAGAGCGTTAAATAATGCTATTAAATCATCCCCTCTCATTCTTATACACCCATGAGAGAGTGGTTTTCCCATGGGCTCTGAATCGGGTGTGCCATGAATGTAAATATACCGTTGCATAGTGTCAACATCACCTAAACGATTTTTTCCTTTTTCAGTACCAGATAACCATATGATACGAGTGAGAATCCAATCTCGATTAGGGTGTTGCGTTGCGAGTTGTTCGCTGTAGATTTCTCCCGTTTTTCTTCTGCCAACAAACACCGTATTAATCGGCTCACCTTCACCAATTTTGGCTCTAACGATGTGTTTTCCAAGCGGAGTTTTACCTGATTTTTTTTGACCACCAGCGCCGTTTTTAGCTGTACTAATTGAATAGGTTTTTATAGGCTTATTATCATCAAATAATGTTAATTGCTGTTTACTAATGTTGATTTTGGCGTTCATGACTTTACAATGCTTAATAGACCATCAAAACGTCCATCTGAGTACACTTGATACCCTTGTATTTTTTTTCTAGTAACCGCATATTGATCTTCGTACCAAAGCGGTATCGTGGCTAGGGTTTGTTGAAGGTGGGTTTGTAGCTGTCGATAAATCTGTGCTTGTTGGGCAAGATCAACTGATTTTTCTGCTTTTCGAATTAGCCTATCAGCTGTTTCATCTCGATAGCGTCCCCTATTTGCTCCTTTTGGTGGAATCGCATTTGAGTCAAACACGTATTGAAAAATATCAGGACTTTTGACACCCACCCAAGCTAGACTGTAAAGCTGAAACCTGCCCTTTTTAATATCACTGTAAAAAGTACCCCAATCGTAACTTTGAATATTCAACTTTATGCCTATTTTCTTTAGTTGCGATTGGTATATGGTGGCAAGACGAATACGAGTAGGATCAGAGGAGGTTTTAAAACTAAGCTCAATTTCTTCCCCCCCCCCCTGGTGATTTTTAAATAAATCTAGCTCTTGTTTTGCCTTTACTAAATTAAATTCAAATCCTGTTAAGTTGCTAGCTCCACTCCAGTGTTCTGGTACTAATAATCCTCCTGCAAGTCTAGCGTAACCTGCGAATAACTTATTAATTATTTCTTTTCGATCAATACTATAAGCAATTGCGCTACGCAAGTGAATGTTTGCTAACATTTCATCATCAAAATTAAACCCAATATAACTAAACCCTGTTCCTTTATTTGAAATGACATTAAATTGTTCAGCTTGTTGTTTACAGTAAGAAAGTAGTTCAGGTGATAAATCATTTTGAATAATATCCAATTCACCTTTTTCTAGTTTTAAGACTCTAACGGTGGCATCTTTGACGGTAATAAATTCTAATAAAGTCTCGTCTTTTCTTTTTAAAACCAGCTTTTGTTCATTATTGCTAACCAACTGGCATTCTGCTGAACCATACGGTTTCTCTACAAAGGAATGTCCTTTTTTTACTAAATCAGCAGGTAAAATACCAATAACCAAACGACCAACAAATAAAGGATCTTCTTTTGATAAAAAGAAATCTATTTGCTGTTCATTAACCGCAACAATTTGTTCGACATGTTTAAAAGAGCCACGATGTGGTGAACCAAAATTTTTATCTATCACAGATTGATAAGTCGCGACAACATCTTCCGCCGTTAATAAATTACCATTGTGAAAATAGTTTTTGGATAATAGAGAAAAACGATAGTGTTTATTTGAAAGCTGTTGCCAACTTGCTAAGGAAGGAGTCGGTAAAAATTGTTCATCAAAGTCAATTAAACTTTGATAGAGTAGCCGATTAACCCGACTAGAAAGGGCATCGGTTGCCTTGCGTGGGTCAAGCATTCTTGGGCGGGAGGTTACGCCCATTCGAATAACAGATTGTGAATTATTTTGACTGGAACAGGCAGATAAAACCGATGTAATTCCAATTGTTGGAATAGCGTTTAATACTGTTTTTAAAAACCCGCGCCTTGATTTATTATGGGTTGGAAAGTAAGACTTCAATTTCATTTAACTTATCAACATTTAAAGAACCGGTGGCTTGTGCAAGGCGTAATTTACTCAATACAAGATTGTGCAATGATAGGGTCAGGTTTCTCAATGCCTGATACTTATTTGCTCGAGCCGTCAAGACATCCAACAAATCTTTTAGTCCAACCTTATAGCTTTCTTCAGCCGTTTCTAAAAAGGCTTCATTTGATTTAACCGCTGCCCGATTGGCAGAAACTAATTCAAAACCACGCTGAATGTTTCTGACTTCTACTCGTGCATTTAATTTGGCATTTTCTTTTGCATCTCTAACACCAATAATCGCAGCCTGATGATTTGCCCTGGCTTGACTGACTAACGCAGAAGTTCTTCCACCAGAGTAGAGCGGAATAGAAGTATAGACTCCGACACTCATATTTTGATTGTCTTTATAGGTTGACTCATAATCTGAATCAAAGTTTGAGTAGCTATTATCCGTATAACCCGCTCTCAAAAAAAACTTAAACCAGTGTCCAGATTTTTGTATTTCTATGTCTTCACTTGCAACCTGCATTTGTGCGATGAGCTTTAATACGGTTAAGTTTTGATCTGAAGCTTTGTTTTCATGCTCTTGGATATTTAATGCTTCTTCAGGGATTTTGGTATCAAATGCTATTCTTTTCAAATCATTCGCTGCGTTTCCGGTTAACTTGATTAAACCTTCATAGGCAACATCTAAACTATTTTCAGCACGGATTCGTTCAGACTTTGTTAGATCATAAGTTGATTTGGTCTGTAATACATCTGTTTTACTTGCCAAACCAATCTCTGCAGAAACTTTTGCTCGATCCCACTGATTTTTATTGGCCTTTTCTTGCGCAATTGATAACTCAACATCCACCTTGGCTAATAGAACATCAAAATAACGTTTCGCAAGCCGAACAATCATATTTTGTCGTGCTATCTGTAGCTCATATTTAGCTTTTTCAAGTACACTTTTTGCCTGTTCATATCTTGCCCAAGTATCATGCTCATATAAGGATTGTTGTAGATTCACACCAATAGAGAGTGTGTTCACGTCTGCAGATTCACTACTACTGTCATTAATGGTATAACCACCATCGGCGGTAATTTGAGGCAGTAAAGGCGCTTTTGCAATCGTTAAACTATCAAGACTTGCCTGATAGACAACTTCTGCCTGAGCCAATTGTGCATCATGCTCTAAGGCGAGTTCATACATTTTAACCAGTCCTGTTGATGCGATTGCTGAACTGCTAACAATCGAACCGGTTAAAAAAGTCATTGTTAGAAGTAGCGGTTTAATCTGTTTATTTATCAGGTTATTCATTATTTTTCCAAGTGTTATAAGGATTTTGCGTTAAGCTAATATTATAATATTTCATTAATTCCGTCACCTCTTTCCCTGCCCAACTAGGCACTGCCAACTCTTCTGTTTCAGAATTCAGTTCAACTTCAGCGACGACTAAACCTGCATTATCGCCCAAAAACTCATCAATCTCCCAAGTGTGATTTTGATACTTAACTAAGTAGCGATACTTCTCTAACACAGGTCCAACCGCCAGTGTTTTAATCATTTTATTCGCATCTTCTAAATTAATTGGGTATTCATATTCGTCTCGACTCAAGCCAATTTCTAAACTCTTGATATTCAAATTTGCTGATTCACCCTCTATTCGCACCCGAACAGAACTTTTACTACCACCTTTAGAAATATCATTTAAATAAGCCTGAGCTAAATGGGTTTTCTTATGCGCCAGTGCTTTCCAATCAGAGTTGACAAGCAAAAACTTTCTTTCTATTTCTCTAGCCATTTGCAAATTGTTCCATTAA
>CAYUHO010000133.1:0-4502 GCA_964444445.1 uncultured Piscirickettsiaceae bacterium
ATGTTGGGTTCAAACCATCTACAGAGATAGAAGATGGAATTGAGAGATTTGTCAGCTGGTATAAAGAATATACTCAATCATGCTAGGCTCACTATACAACTATTTAAGCCACAGAAATGTTACCCAAGATGGCAAATTTCGATTAGCGATGACACTTTTGGTTCGAGATGAAGTCGATGTTATTGAAAATAATATCCGTTTTCATGCCAAGATGGGGGTTGATGTTTTTTGGGTGATGGATCATAAATCGCAGGATGGCACCCGAGAGATTTTACAGGAATTGAGTCGAGAGTTTGATTTGCATATTGTCGACCAGAAAAGTGATTCGTTTTATCAGGGCGAGTGGATGACTTTTTTGGCTAAACAAGCCAGAGAGGTAAGTGGTGCGGACTGGTGTATTCATAATGATGCCGATGAATTTTGGATGCCCAAAAACTCAACTTCGCTGAAAGAAGCTTTAATGGGGTTTCGAACCGTTGTGAGAGTGCCGCGAGTTAATATGCTTATTTCTGAGGAAGATATTAGCGAAGACAAACCCTTTTCAGAATTTACTTGGCGTACACATCATAGTGTGCTTTATCCCGAGAAGGATGAAGCAAAAAAAATGGGAATCTCAATTAATTTGGCGGGAGCCTTACATAAATCAACAAGCAGTTTACATGGTTTAGTTTTTGTTAAGGCGGGTCAGCATAATATCAAGCATATTGGAGATATGGTTCTCGGCCGTAAATACGAGGCTTTTACGCACAATATTATGATATACCATTATCCTACTCGCAGTTATCAACAGTTTGAAAGAGTCGCCCAGAACCGCTATGAACGTTTGAAAAGAGTTGAATCTGAAAAGGATTTCAAAACGAATTATGGGACGATGTCTAAAAGAAGGGCGAAGGTTTTTGAAGAAGGACATTTGAAAGAAGAGTTTGAGTTGTTAACTTATTCTGAGAAAGACTTAATGCAGTTAGAAAGATACGGTGTGGTTAGTCGAGACAGAAGCATTTCTGATATTTTGGCAGAGACCTAATTGTTTCAAATATTTATGCTCTGCTAGCTATTATTCTGTTGCTTGCTGTTTATGGAATTGTCTTCATTTTTAAGAACGGCCATAAATAAGCTTAAGAAAATAATAAAGCATAAGAACCTTGTTTTAGTATGAAATGGGGTTTCTGGAAAGAATGTGAGAACAGATGTGACCATGAAAACCAATCCAGCAGGCCAAATGGTATTGTAATAGCCCTGAATTTTAGATCCTCTGTAAAAGAAATATATTACCCAGATAACAAAAATCAACAGTCCTGAGAAAGCAATGATTCCCCCGGTTAATAAAGCCATTAAGAATTGATTATGAATGTGGGCATAGCCTAAACCGCCTGATTTTTGATTAAATTTGTTCTTCAATAGCTTGCGAGAGTTGTTTTTAATGAAGTTTTGTACTTGGTCATGATTTATTCCTAACACAGGGGTTCTTTTGATTTGTTCAATTGCAATCTCATACATAACCATTCGATAGCCAATGCTTGTTTTCGGGTTCTCTTTATTAATATACTGATCAAATTCAAGAATTGTGTCATTTGCCCTCTTTTTGATGGCCCCTCCAATAAAAGACTGTTGCCAGAGAATATAGCCAACCAATGAGATTAAAATGAATGTTCCTGAGAGTTTGAAAAATTTAAAAGAAGTTTTCCAAATGTATGCATAATAAACTCCCCATATTACAAAAGCTGC
Organism: uncultured Piscirickettsiaceae bacterium; assembly: GCA_964444445.1. Taxonomy (GTDB): domain Bacteria; phylum Pseudomonadota; class Gammaproteobacteria; order Thiomicrospirales; family Thiomicrospiraceae; genus Hydrogenovibrio. The sequence continues at coordinate 1,726 of CAYUHO010000133.1, forward strand.
CGGCCACCCAATCCAGGCTGTTCTGGATTCAGAAAAAATCGTCCCTGAAAATGTAATAATAAGTGTAATAATAGAAGCAGTTATTATGAGATAGCCTTTTGATCGAGCCCAAGGGAAAATGCCTATTAGAATTACAAATAAACTATTTGAAAACCACCCAAAATCGATTTGGTAGGTGCCGGCAATCCTGCCAAACCGATGATGGCCAGACAAAACCTTGTCCAAACCAACAATATAGGTTTCTTTGAAAATGATATACAGGATCAATAAAGATGTTGAAAGCATTAAAAACCAAAAGAAATCTTTGCCTAGTCGGAATGCACTTAATAGAAGTGTCAAAACAATTGCCAAGACAACAGCACTAGAATAATCATTGAGTGCATTGAATGTTCTTTCACCATAGTTGGAGTGGAACGCGATTGGAATCAAAGATAGAACCCAAAAAATGATTAAGATAGTAAGCCAGTGAGCATGTTTTGATATTTCAGGTTTGAATGGAGTCTTTTGATAACCAAATTTATATATCATCCAAAATAGGATAAGAATTCCTACATGGTCATCTGAGATTAATTCTTTTGTTGTGACAGAGGTCAGGGCGAGTAAAATTGTGAAAAAAAGAAGGATTTTTTCTATTGGAAATGTTTTTATGTTTGAAAGCATTCTTATTTAAATTTTGAGTTAAATTTTTTTATGAGACGAAACTTCATCTCTTCTGAGATACGAATTCTATTTTTTGCCCACCGAGAAAACATTGATCGTTATTTTGAGCACATTATAGATGGTTTGCCACTGTCGGTTGTTTTATGTCGTGAACAGTATAGCTATTTATCTATGTTTAGTAATTTTAATTTACCGGCTAAGAACAAAATCAGACAGGTTGCTTGGTTTGAGTGGGAAACACTTCGTGCTAGCCATAAGAAAAAGACAGTTTTTAAGGACTCTTTGAAATTATTAAAACAATTATTTAGATTTGTATTTTTGTACGCGCATTATCATAAGGTGTTATCCCATTCTAATGTTAAAACAGTTGTTGTTTGGGGGGGGTACCGAGTAACTCAAGCCTCTCTTCTCTTGGCGGCAAAGAGTCTTGGGTTGAACACCATTTTTTTAGAAAATGGTTTTTTGCCAAATACAACTCAGGTTGATTTGCTTGGTGTTAATGTAAAAGGAAGTTTGCCCCGCGATGCAGCTTTCTATTTGAATTGCCAATTTAAAGAGGATGCTTCAACTTTGCCCCAGGCTCTTGTAAAACGAGAGCCTAAAAAAGAAAAGAGAAACTCAAGTCAAAATGATGGTGTTTTGCCTGAGAAGTATGTGTTTATTCCTTTTCAAGTAAATGACGATACGCAAATCTTGATCAATTCTCCTAGAATAAAAAGTATGGAGCATTTTTTTGAAGAAATTTGTTCTATGGCAAGTTTGTTTAAGCATGAGTCGATCACCTTCGTTATTAAAGAGCACCCCAGTTGTTATCATGACCACTCAAAACTTCACCGTAAGTTAATTCACGCAAAAGTTAATGTTGTTTTTATAAATGATAAGCCAACAGAAGAGCTTATTAAGCATTCTTTCGCTGTTATGACAATTAACTCTTCAGTCGGTATGGAGAGTTTGCTTTTTAAAAAGCCTGTTATTTGTTTGGGGGAGGCGATTTACGGCATTAATGGCTTAACGTTACCATCGATTTCTTTTGAAGAAGCGGTAAAATCTTTGGAAAAGGTTATTAAGGGTTGGGTGCCCGATGAAAAATTAAGAATGAACTTTTTGCTCTACCTGTATCATGTTCATTTGGTTAAAGGAAGTGAGGGGCTTCCATCAGACCAACACTATGCAAATATGGCCAAAAAAATTGGAACTATTTATAATCAATGTGAACAGGTTCATTAGAGCTAGATTTTGGATTTTATTTTAATCATTGTTTTATCTTTTTTGTATTTGTTACGTATATATTCTAAAGAATTTGTGTACTTGTTAAATTAACTGCAAGCCTGGCTGTTATAATTTCCCAAATTTTTTAACGGATATACAAATATGAAGATTGCTGTTGCCGGAACAGGTTATGTTGGGTTGTCCAATGCGGTGCTTTTATCATTACATAATGAAGTGGTAGCGTTGGACATTGTCAGTGACAAAATTGATCTTATTAATCAAAGAAAATCACCAATAGTCGATCAAGACATTCAAGAATACCTTTCTAGTAAACCGCTTAATTTAACGGCAACTCTGGATAAAAAAAGGGCCTATGAGGATGCAGTTTATGTGGTTATTGCGACTCCTACAGACTACGATACTGCAACAAACTATTTCAATACCTCTTCTGTTGAGGCTGTGATTGAAGATGTAATTGATGTTAATCCTGAAGCCTTTATGATTATTAAGTCGACGGTGCCGGTTGGTTACACTGACAGAGTAAAAAAACGATTCAATTCGGAAAGGATTATTTTTTCTCCAGAGTTTTTAAGGGAAGGTAAGGCGCTTTACGACAATCTCTATCCTTCTAGAATTATAATGGGAGATGACTGTGAGGAGGCTCATGTTTTTGCAGGGTTACTTAAACAGGCCGCTTTAAAAGAAGACGTTCCATTATTGTTTTCCAATCCCACCGAAGCGGAGGCGGTTAAGCTTTTTTCAAATACCTACCTTGCTATGCGCGTGGCCTATTTCAATGAATTGGATACCTATTGCGAAACTCATGGTTTGAATTCCAAACAAGTGATTGAAGGGGTTGGGTACGACCCTCGTATTGGTAACCATTACAATAACCCTTCTTTTGGTTA
>CAYUHO010000134.1:0-4461 GCA_964444445.1 uncultured Piscirickettsiaceae bacterium
ACTATGTCATAGAGTTGTCAATACGAGCACTAAAGCAAAAAACTAGCCACTTTTTCTTTCATCCAGTATTTCTTGAAAAACGTCTAGTTCTGATTTTTGAATCGCAAAAACACCTTCTCCACCCTTTTCAAATTCAAACCAATACAAGGGTAATTCAGGATAAACCTGTTGCATATAATATTGAGAGACCCCTGCTTCAACAATCAAGGTGCCTTTTTCGGTTAAATGCTCTGCCGCTTCTGCCAAGATAATACGCACCAAATCCAGCCCATCTTCTCCAGCGGCTAAGCCCATTTGTGGTTCTTGTTTAAACTCGACTGGCAGAGCATCCATTTCAATTTGATCTACATAAGGGGGGTTAGTGACAATCAAATCATATTGTTTGCCTTTTAGGTTTTCAAACAGGTCAGAGTGAATAACATTCACCACCTCTTGTAGGTCAAATTTATCAACATTTTGTTGTGCAACTTTCAGTGCATCAATTGACAGGTCAACCAAATCAACACTTGCATTTGGGCATGCCTGTAAACTCGCAATACCAATACAGCCTGAGCCAGTACACATATCTAAAATAGTAAGTACATTTTCTGGTTCAACCCACGGCCGATAATGTTGTTCAATCAACTCTGCAATTGGAGAACGAGGAACCAAAGTTGCTTCATTCACAATAAATTTTAAACCCGCAAACCAAGATTCTCCCGTTAAGTAAGCGACGGGTTTACGTGTTTCGATACGACGTCGAAATAATTCTGTAATTTCTTCTTTTTCTGAATGGGTAATACGAGAATTAAACAAATATTCAGGCGATTGCCAAGATAACTTCAAAACAAAAAACACTAAGGTTTTCGCTTCATCAAAGGCATTGTCTGTACCGTGTCCAAAAAATACATCTGTCTTCTGAAACAAAGAACCGCCCCAACGAATAAAGTCAGTAACGGTTTCAAGTCCATCATATTGATAATTTAACTGTGTCATTTTTTTACCGCATGTTTTGGACGAAAAGCTTTCACAAAGCTTTCATCTGTTTCTAAATAAGCACCCTCTATCAAGTCAATACAATAAGGCACAGCAGGAAAAACTGCCTCCAAACATTCACTGATTGCTGATGGTTTGCCGGGTAAATTAATAATTAAACACGAACCTCGTGTGCCTGCAATCTGCCTGGATAAAATAGCAGTCGGTACATATTGCAAAGAAACCGCCCGCATCTGTTCTGCAAAACCATCTAATATCTTATCGCAAACATTTGCCGTTGATTCAGGGGTTACATCCCGTTTTGCAGGCCCTGTTCCACCCGTTGTTATCACTAAACTACAGCCTTGCTCATCCACCATTTTTTTTAGTGTGTCTTCAATTAAATTCTGCTCATCAGCAATCACTTCTGCAACAGGCTGCCAATCATTGGTTAAGGCCTTGCCAATCCACTCTTGCATTGCTGGACCACCCAAATCTTCATACTCTCCACGACTTGCTCTATCCGATATGGTAATAAAACCAATTTTTGCTGTATTCACTTATCCTGTCCTTGAATTTTGTAATTTTGTCACTATCTATACGCTTATACATTTAAACAGAATAGTAAAACGAATGACTGATAAAAGCAAAGAAATTACAGAAATAGAATTTGAAGACTTAGATAAATATCATCAAGATGGTCATGAAGATATTAACGAAGATGATATTGAAATCATTATAGATGGTGAACAAATACTTGAAAAAGAAGAGCTGGTCGAAAAAATTGAAAAAAGTATTTCAAAACTCATCAAAACCAACAATGCATTACCAGAACAATTATTTCTATTGCCTGTAAAAGACCGCCCTTTCTTTCCAGGGCAAACCCTGCCTGTTATTCTAAGTAAAGAGTTATGGGAAAAAACAATTCGCAAAGTGCTAGACAACAAACAAAATCATATCGGTATCATTTTTGTCAATACAGAGAATCATCAACAAGCTAAAACCACTGATTTCTCGCAAACAGGTACGATTATCAGAATCCATGAACCAAAATTTAAAGAGGACCATATTCAACTCATTGCCGAAGGAATTTGCCGTTTTGAAGTAAAAGACTGGATTTCCAAAAAAGAACCCTTTCAAGCACATGTCAACTATCCAAAAGAGATTGAAGACGGCAGTAAAACAGAAATGCAAGCCTACTCATTAGCAATAATGAACGCCTTTAAAGAGCTTTTGCCCCTCAACCCTTTATATAGTGAAGAACTAAAGTTTTTCCTAAACCGTTACAGTGCAACAGATGCAAAACACCTTGCGGATTTTGCCGCTAGTTTGACCACGACAGATATAAAAAAACAACAGGAAATATTAGATACATTAAACCTAACAGAAAGGTTAGAAAAAGTGCAGGTTCTGTTTGATCATGAACTTGAAGTGACCAAGTTACAATTTAATATTCGTGAAAAAGTTGAAGACGACATCGCAGATCAACAACGTGAATATTTTTTACGTCAACAGCTAAAAGAAATTCAAAGCGAACTCGGCATGGTCAAAGATGACCGTAGCATGGATGTTGAAAAGTTTAAAGCTCGAATCAAAAAGCTTACCCTTAGTGACGATGCACTTAAAAAAGTCGATGAAGAACTTGAAAAAATTGCCATGCTTGATCCACAATCTCCAGAATATTCCGTTTCAAAAAATTGGCTTGACTGGACAACTCAACTCCCGTGGCAAAAGTTATCAAAAGATAAACTAAACCTCAAACGAGCGAAAAAAATTCTCGATAAAGGTCATGATGGACTCGATGATGTTAAAGACCGAATTTTAGAATTTCTTGCCGTTGGTACGTTAAAAGGTGAAATTTCAGGTTCTATCATTTGCCTAGTAGGTCCACCGGGGGTAGGAAAAACTTCAATTGGAAAATCCATCGCCGACACCATGGGCAGAAAATTCTATCGTTTTTCGGTCGGTGGTATGCGAGATGAAGCCGAAATAAAAGGGCACAGACGTACTTATATCGGTGCCATGCCAGGTAAATTTATTCAAGCACTAAAAGACACCCAAACTGCTAATCCTGTCATTATGCTAGATGAAATTGATAAAATAGGTTCTTCCTACCAAGGAGATCCTGCATCAGCATTATTAGAGGCTCTTGATCCTGAACAAAACAACGACTTCATGGATCATTACCTTGATACTCGTTTTGACCTATCCAAAACCGTATTTATTTGCACGGCAAATACACTTGATACCATCCCCGCTCCACTACTTGATCGTATGGAAGTCATTCGTCTTTCTGGTTACATTACAGAAGAAAAAATACAAATTGCAAAACACCACCTTATCCCAAGCCTTTTAGATGAAGCTGGATTTAAAAAGCCACAGGTTAAATTTACACCTGCTACTTTAAAAAATCTAATCGATGGTTACGCACGTGAGGCAGGCGTACGAAACTTAAAAAAACAACTTGCTAAAATAATCCGTAAACTAGCACTTAAATTTGTGACTGAGGACATCGAAAAAGTAACGATTAACATTAAAGATTTAGAACACTATTTAGGGCAACCTAGATTCACCGCAGAAAAAATAAATCAACAACTTGGAACAGTAACCGGTCTAGCTTGGACATCTATGGGAGGAGCAACACTCACAATCGAAGCCAGTAAAGTCCACACCAATAATCGTGGGTTTAAACTTTCTGGTCAACTAGGCGATGTGATGCAAGAATCCGCAGGAATTGCTTACAGTTATATTACTGCCAACCTTAAGAAATACAAAGCTGATTTAGACTTTTTTGACAAAGCATTTATCCATTTGCACGTACCTGACGGTGCAACACCAAAAGACGGACCCAGTGCAGGTGTCACTATGGCAACTGCATTGCTATCCTTAGCCAGAGATGAAAAAGTTAAACAACCACTTGCTATGACAGGAGAACTTAGCTTAACAGGGCAAGTATTGCCTGTTGGCGGTATAAAAGAAAAACTAATCGCAGCCAAACGAGTAGGATTAAAAACACTCATCCTACCTGAAGACAACCGTAAAGATTTTAATGAACTAGAAGATTATCTAAAAAAAGGTATGACAGTATACTTTGCAAAACACTTCAAAGACGTTGCAAAACTTTGTTTTAACAAGTTAAATTAATGTAAAATAATATAAAATTTTAAGGGAAATAAAGATGAGCACCATAAAAGTAGAGTTGTATGAAGCACTTATTGCTGCTGGAGCCCCAGAAGATAAAGCAAAACTAGCTGCTAAAACCTCTGCTGACCAAGAAAATAAACTGAGTAAAATTGAGTTAATGATAATTGGATTATATATCTCTTTAGGTGGGATAGGGTTTGCTCTTGGCTATATTTTTAGTTTATTAAATACCATTATTGGCAAAATCTAAAACTAGCTTGTTCTCATTTTTTCTGAGGTGATACATGAGAACAAGCGTTAAAAATCACTAAAAATGATAACCCATACCTAGATTAAACGCGGTGGCTTTTTTAAGTATATTTC
>CAYUHO010000135.1:0-4439 GCA_964444445.1 uncultured Piscirickettsiaceae bacterium
TGATAGGCTAGAAGTCCACGCAGAATTTCAATCAGTTGTTAAGTGTCTCCTTAAGCAAATTATAGGCTATGAGACCTTACAGGTTTATTAAACCATTACACCTTTAATATTAGCTACATTTTAACTTAAGTCTTAAAACAAACTGTGCAAAGAATATGCAACTTGTTGAGTCGTCGTATCTGAACTGCCCGTTAGGATTTAAATAGTATATTATTGGTTATTCATTTTTGTAAAAAAACACCAAGGGGGGTATAATTTTTTTTCCTAAATTATGATTAAGACTTAGATTTTGTCCCAGATGATTCATTCGAATGAAATAACGTTATTGCCACCTCATTTGGCGGATCAAATTGCCGCTGGCGAAGTGGTTGAACGACCTGCCTCTGTTGTTAAAGAACTGCTTGAAAACGCCTTGGATTCAGGGGCAAATCAAATTGAAATCTTGATTGAAGAGGGCGGTGAAAAATCGATTATCGTTAAGGATAACGGTTGTGGTATTCGTAAAGACGAACTTGCTTTAGCCGTTAGCCGCCATGCAACCAGTAAAATTCATACCCTTGATGATTTATCTTCCGTTTCTACCCTAGGGTTTCGTGGAGAAGCCTTAGCGAGTATGAGTTCGGTTTCCCGTTTTACAATTACCAGCCGTCATCAAGAAGCGGATAATGCCTGGTCTTTACGTGGTGAAGGTGAAGGCAACTGGGCAGAAATCGCACCGATTGCTCACCCAGTTGGCACCAGTGTATTAGTGAAAGATTTATTCTTTAATACCCCTGCGAGAAAAAAGTTCCTTAAAAGTGAACGGGCAGAATTTGGACAAATTAGTCAACTCGTTAAAAGGGTCATGTTAAGCCGACCTGAAATTTCGATTAAACTGGTTCACAATGAAAGAATAAGCAATCAAGTCCATAAAGCAAATGACCAAGCAGGCTTGATACAGCGTTTAAAACAGTTAATGGGGCAACCGTTTGTTAACGAAAGTTTTGCGGTTGATTTACAGGCGCAAGATATTCAAGTGACAGGTTGGATCGGAAAACCAACCTTTAATCGCAGTCAGTCCGATATGCAATATATCTTTGTCAATGGCAGGATTGTGCGAGATAAACTGCTCACCTATGCGGTAAAACAAGCCTATGCCGATGTTTTGTATCATGGACGCCAACCTGCTTATCTACTATTTTTGAGAATTCCGCCAGCGTTAGTTGATGTCAATGTGCACCCTGCTAAATACGAAGTAAGATTTGCCAATGGACGTTGGGTTTACGACTTTTTAAGGCGTTCAATTAGAGAAGAAGTGTCTAAACCGATTGGCGAAGTACCCCCCCCTGGTGAATTTTCTCAAAATTACAATCCAAATAGGGGAACAAACCAAACGCAAAGACAAGCGCCAAACCAACCCAAGCTAGTAGATCACTATTCTGCTCATAACTCGGGCAATACAGATAATAAATTGCCAGAACAAAATTATCAGGCATCAATGGATTTTCAAAACCAACCACCGGTTGCAGACCTTGCGCAAGCTATGTCAAATTCGATGGTTGCCGAAGTAAACCGAACCGACTATTCAGCCTCCTCAAATACGCCTCTATTAGGTTTTGCCAAAGCACAAATAAAAGGGGTATTTATCTTGGCAGAAAATGAGCAAGGCTTGGTTCTAGTTGATATGCATGCTGCACATGAACGAATTGTGTACGAGCGTATGAAAAAACAATGGCAAGAAAACCGATTGGTTTCACAACCTTTATTAGTACCGATTGTGCTAGCATTAGAAGCAAGCCAATTAACCACGTTTTTAACCTATCAAGAGCAATTCAATAAGTTAGGATTTACTGGCGAAACCTTTGGACCTGAACAATTAAAAATAACCGCTGTTCCTGCGCTACTAGCAAAAACGGATATCGTAAACCTAGTCAACGATATGCTGGCAGACTTTGCCGTTGTCGGCTTATCCGAACGAGTAGAAGAAAAAATTAATACCATTTTATCCACCATGGCATGCCACGGTTCGATTCGAGCCAACCGTAAAATGACCACCGACGAAATGAACGCACTGCTTCGTGATATGGAAATAACCGAAGCCTCCAATCAATGCAATCACGGCAGACCAACTTGGACCCAACTCTCAATGGAACAGTTAGATGCATTATTTATGAGGGGGAAATAGAATTCTATCAAGATTATTCTCAATGATTTCCAATCAAAATAATAAACGGAATGGTAGAATATTTTTAAACCTAAGCTAGGTTTGGGAAAAAGTTGTACAGGTGTAAGGTGATGAGAATAACAAATACCGAAGTAAAGGCAATAAAATCTATTTTTTTAGAGGTTTATCAGCATGGACAAATTATATTATTTGGAAGTCGAGTAGATGACAAGAAAAAAGGTGGTGATATTGATTTATTTATTAAATCAGAAGGTGAGCAAACCTTAGACCAAAAAATAACCTTTTTAGCAAAACTAAAAGAACGAATTGGTGATCAAAAAATTGATGTTATCGTTTCAAAAGATGTGAATAGGCTGATTGAACAAGAGGCAATGAAAACAGGAATAATCTTATGAAAAAAGATATAGAGGCCACCTTTAAAGAAAAGCTGTTTGAGTGTCGTAAGCACATCGAAAAAATGCAGGACTCCTCAGAGTATTTACAATCAATTTTACCTTTAACAGAAGAAAAATATAACAACTTAGATAAAATCGAATCTAGTTTTATTGATCAATTTATTTTTAGATTTGCCAAGTTGCAAGATACATTAGGTGGTTCTGTTTTTAAGTTTATCCTAGTGATGGCAAGTGAAGAAGTTAAAAAAATGACCTTTTTAGACATATTAAATCGTTTAGAAGAGTTGGAAATAATTGAAAAGTCAGAGTGGATGAAACTAAGAGAATTAAGAAATGAAATTGCCCATGAATATAGTTTTAATCAAGAAGAAATAGTCGATGCAATTAATCAAATTTATAAAAAAAGAGGCCTACTAATTGAAGTAAATCAATCAATTTGTGAATTTATAGATTTGAAATACAATATCAAGTGTAACCCATAACCTGCATCCCTGTTTAGGAATCGGGCATAGATTAGAAAACCCGTGAAGACTCCAAACAGGGTAAAGTTGCCACAAATCAAAAAATGCTAAATAAAACCATGGTAGAACTCAAGCTGAAAGAACTAATTCAACAAAAAACCTGCCTTGCGATTATGGGACCAACTGCCTGTGGTAAAAGCCGTTTGTCGATGGCGTTAAACGGAATGTTTGGTGAAGGCTCAGGAGAACAACTGCCGATTGAAATTATTAGTGTTGATTCTGCCTTAATTTATAAAGGCATGGACATTGGAACAGCAAAACCAACCAAAGCCGAAATGGCAGAAATTCCGCATCATTTAATTAATATTATCGAACCAACCGAAAGCTACTCGGTGGCAGAATTTGTAGAAGATGCTCACCGATTAGTTGTCGAGATTTTTTCAAGAAACCGCCTACCAGTTTTTGTCGGCGGTACCATGATGTACTTTAATGCACTGCAAAAAGGGTTAGCCAGTTTACCGTCTTCCAATCCTGAAAACAGAGAAAAACTGTTTCAACAATGGCAACAAAATCCACAAGCAATCCATCAAAGACTTGCAGAAATAGACCCAGAAGCCGCCAAACGTATTCACTATAACGACTCACAGCGTGTAGTTCGTGCTTTGGATGTTTACCAAGCTTCGGGCAAATCCATGACACAACTGCAACAAGAAGCAACAGACTCAAGCCTAAAAGACTTCAAACTCAAAAAAGTCGCACTGATACCAGAAGACAGGGCAGAGATTCACAAAAACATCGAAATTCGTTTTAAACAAATGTTGGAAGAAGGCTTTTTAAAAGAAGTCAGCGAACTGATGAAAAATGAACAACTCCATGAAGATCTCGCCTCAATCAGAAGCGTCGGCTACCGCCAAGCCTGGTCATACCTAAAAGGAGACTACGACTACGACACCTTTGTCGAAAAAGGTATCATCGCCACCAGACAACTAGCAAAAAGACAAATTACCTGGCTACGAAAAGAACAAGCTATTCTTAAAATAGATTCCTACCAAAAAACACTACCACAACAGGTTGAAGCCATTAAAGCACTGCTAAGTGATTAATCTCAATCTTAGCAGAATTCAACGCCCAAAATAGATAATGAGAATTATTATTGGTTTTTAAGGTCGTTATTGTGTATTATGAGTAACATTACGCAGGCATGGTTTGGGTTGGTGTATAAAACCGACTACAAAAAGACCTGTTTATTAGCTTAATACAGGATAACCTGTCAAATTGACAGGTTTGCCCTAATATATGGCAAATATGCCTGAATTTGCTTTCAATACAGTGGAATAGGCTGGCAAATATGCCTTATACTAATTGTTAGAGCCCAATATCACATAGGTACCATAAGTAATGAATGATGTCATCGACGCG
>CAYUHO010000136.1:0-4437 GCA_964444445.1 uncultured Piscirickettsiaceae bacterium
CTGAAAACTTGGCGTTGCCAGAATTTTAATCAGTTGTTAAGTGTCTCCATAAGCTAGTCATGATTAGTCTTGTGTTTATGCTCTTTAGGGTGCAAAGGTCTCTAATAGAATTATTCTACTTTCTCATTCATCTTTTCAAGCACGGCAACAACCTTATGGTTTAAGCTACCTTCAGGATATTTTCCAACAGCATTTGCTTCACCGACAGGTATCCCTGTAAAGAGTTCAAGCGCATCGTCAATATGACTCATTGCATAAATATGAAACTGACCATCAGCGACAGCTTGGCGAACTTCTTCATTTAGCATTAGGTGCTTAGTATTGGCTTCAGGAATCACAGCGCCTTGTGTGCCAGTAATCCCTCTTGCTTTACAAACCTTGTAGAAGCCTTCAATTTTTTCATTCACACCACCAATTGGTTGAATCTTACCGAACTGATTAATTGAACCGGTTATCGCTAAATCTTGACGAAGTGGTTCGCCTGTTATTGATGAGATTAAGGCGACTAATTCTGCTGATGAGGCACTATCCCCTTCAATGCCATCATAGGTTTGTTCCATCACAATTGAAGCTGAAAAGCCAAGCGCTTTGTCCTTCATGTAACGTCCTCGTAGATAACCTGACAAAATCAGCATTCCTTTTGAGTGAATAGGACCAGACATTTCAACTTCGGTTTCAATATCCAAAACGCCTTCATCTCCAGCTGCTGCCTGTGATGTAATTCGTACTGGCTGCCCAAATGATTGCCTGCCAACTGTCAAAACTGTTAAACCATTGACTTGCCCAACATGTTTGCCAGTGACACTAATTAAAACCTGTTCTTCTGAAATTTCCTGATGAAAGTAATCTTCCATCATCCCAGTATGAAACTCGCGTTGTAGCAAGGTGGCTTCAATGGTTTCGCGGGTAACTTCTTTTTCATCATTTGCTCTGGCATAGGCGTGTGCTTCTGCTAACACATCTCGTAAAATGGCTTTATTGGTATATAACCTTGCTTCTGACTCTACCATTCGTGAAGAGCATTCTATTAACCTTTCATAAGCAGAGATAGCAACGGGTAAATCTTCCCAATCTTCGGTTTCGGTTGCCAATTGCTGTGCTAAAACCAATTCGTGTTCAGGCGTTCGTTCCAGTTCATTTTCAAATTCAACCTGTACTTTAAAAAGACGACTAAATTGATTGTCAATTTCTTGTAACGCATGAAAATGCGTTGCTCTGCCAAGTAGAACCAAGGTAACATCTAGTGGAAAATCAGGCAAATGATAAGGAACAACATTACTGGTAGAAGGAATTTCAAAACTCAATTTTTTACTGGTTAACGCCGCTTTTAAATTCGACCAAATTTCAGGATCTTTTAGAACAGACTCGATATTAATCATTAAAAAACCACCACTGGCTTTTTGTAACAAACCTGCTTGGTGGTTCATTGCAAGGGAGATGGTATCGGTCGCATTGGCACTTGCAGAATTAATAGTGTAGCCAAATAATTTAGGCATAGTTGCATTTTGTTCATATATAACAGGTGCATGTGCTAATTCGCGATTAATCACCTGTTGGTCAACTAATAAGTTAACCTCAAAAATAGCAAAACCCTGTTGTTCAACCAGCGCTTCTTCACTTTCTCCCTGTTTCGTTGTCGTAACCTGTTCATCAGATTGATTCCAAAATAATTGAATCCTAGCAACGATAGCATCCTGTAAGGCATCGAGATAACCTTCTATTTCTTTACTCTCGGCAAACTCTTTCTTTAAATCAGCAATTAACGGGTTAAGGTAGTCATTGGAAACCTCAGTATTGAGTTTCCTACCCGCATCAAGAAATTCATGCTGTAAAAAAGGAAATTTAGTTAGCCCTTTATTCAATGCCTCTTCAACCTTATCAAATGCATCAATAAACTTTTTTTGAATGGGTTCTTCAAGTTGCTCAATCGCTTGCATCTTTAAACATTTACCATCAACAATTGCGGTTAAAACAAAACTGCTCTCTACCTGCTCAATATCAACACTTAATGATTCTGCTAAATCATATGCAGTATCCAGCTCTGCTTGTTGCAAATCAGATAAATTTTTATCTAGCTGTTGATTTTTTAATTGGTAAGCATGACTATCAAATACAACTGGCAACTGGGCTTTAAGCTGATTAATAAAAGTCTCGACCGCAACCTTGAAGACATGTCCTCGACCAGCTGGCAAATATAAATATCTAGTTTTATTACTTTCACTAAAATCTGAAACTAATACAACATCTGATGGAATCGATTTTCTTTTGGCAGCTTGCCTAAGCATGGTTTTAGACATACCAATACGCCCAACACCATTTTCGCCCATGATGAATATATGATTTTGTTTACGTTTTAAGTGTAAGCCAAAATTTAAAGATTGAAACGCTCTCGGGTGAAAACGCTTCATAAAAGATCTTAAATCAGCTTCTTTATTTAAGAAATCTGAGGAATCAATTTTTGTAAAACGATAAAGTTGCTCTGTTTTGAGTTTTCTCATATTTTATATCGTTTCAACCTACTCGTCATACGGATGATTTGCTCGGATATTATGAATCGCTAAATCCGCACCCATATATTGCTCTTCATCATCCATTCGAATTTGCATAATTTTATCAACTAGTCGGTAAATTAAATAACCACCGATTAAAGCAATACTCACGCCGACAAGCGTACCTATAATCTGGGAGACTAACGAAACGCCGCCTAAGCCACCTAAAGCAGACATTCCAAAAATTCCCGCTGCAATAGCGCCCCAAACACCGCATAAACCATGTAATGGCCAAACACCCAATACATCATCTATTTTTAAGGTTCGTTGTGTCCAAGTAAACGCTTTCATAAAGATAAGACCTGCAACAATTCCAATGACCAACGCACCTAATGGACTAACAACATCCGAGCCAGCACAAATAGCAACTAAGCCTGCAAGCGGTCCATTGTGAATAAAACCTGGATCTTTATTGCTAAAGAAAGTAGTGGCTAAAATACCACCCACCATTGCCATCAAGGAGTTTACGGCAACCAATCCTTGAATCCCTTCAATCGCTTGTGCTGACATCACATTAAATCCAAACCAGCCAACGGTCAGTATCCATGCACCTAATGCAAGAAATGGAATATTTGAAGGGGGCGCATTGTTTTTAATCGTGCCATCTTTTTTGTATCGATCATGCCTTGCACCAATCACGATAATCGCTGCTAACGCAATCCAGCCACCAACACCATGTACCACAATTGAACCAGCAAAATCATGAAATCCCGCACCAAAATTTGTTTCTAGCCAAGCCTGAAAACCAAAGTTTCCATTCCAAGCCATCCCTTCAAACAAAGGATATAAAAAAGCGACAATTAAAAAAGTAGAAAGTAATACCGGATTAAACCTTGCCCGCTCAGCAATCCCACCAGAGACAATCGCTGGAATTGCTGCCGCAAATGTCATTAAGAAAAAGAACTTAACCAAGTCATAACCAGACTTCTCGGTCATCGCTTGAGTTAGAGAACCATCAATATTAAAGCCTAAAAACACACCATAGGCGATTCCATAACCAATAAAGAAATAAGCAACCGTTGAAACACCAAGATCGGTCATAATTTTAGCTAATGCATTTACCTGGTTTTTATGTTGAACCGTTCCGACTTCTAAAAATGCAAAACCAGCGTGCATAAAAAGAACCAAAATAGCACCTAATAGAATAAATAGCACATCAAGGCTGGCGGTAAGTTGTTCCATGTTTTGCTCTCATTGTTAGTAAATTTAGAGGCAATTATATACCTTGATTAATCTAAATAATCAGTTAATATGTATAAAAAATGCTAAAGAGAGCCCTATCTAAATGCACCCTACACTAGAGACATTAGTAAAACAGCTCAAACTTTCTAGAAAAACAATTCCAGAACAATCAGAATGGGAAGTATTATTAGCCAATCTAAGTCAATTATTACAAGATAATGATAAAAAAGTTAAATTACTGGAAAAATCCCTAAATACCTCTTATAGCAAAACAAAAGATCTTAATACCATCATCCAGCACCAATCAGATTCAAATATGGCTGCCCAAAAGCAAAAAATTGAATCCGTATTAGAAGCACTAAGTGATGGTATTTGTGAAATCGATAGCAAAGGTAAAATCATCTATGCCAATGCAGCGGCAATCAAACTATTATCGGACTTCAACAACAGACTTTATAGCGAACCTTTTTATCAATTCTTTACCTTATCTTTACCAAACATAAAAAAAGAGCTGATTATCCAAGATGTTATGAGCGGTAAAGTCATTCAAGATGACAACGCACATATGTTAATCAATCATACAGAAGTACCCATCTCTTTGGTTATAACCCCCATCACACATCATCGTACCGAAAATACAGGTGCCGCTTTAATTTTTAGAAATATCAGCAAACAAAAAAACTATGAAAAAGCGCTTTCAAAAGCG
>CAYUHO010000137.1:0-4405 GCA_964444445.1 uncultured Piscirickettsiaceae bacterium
TAAAATTTTTGCTTATGGAAAATTACACAATTTGCCTGAACAGGCAACGTTAAATGCGTTTGGGGATTATTATGTGATTGATGTTCTACAACATCCTGATGCAGATAACCACGCCAACATTAGAAATTTTATTAAAACGGGTTGGCAAGGCGTTCAATTTTTTGGAGAAGCTTTACAACTAAAAAATCGATAATTTGAGGGCATAGGGACAGACCCTATATACAACCTTTCACTTTAAAATCAACAAGTAACTTCTTTTAGGGTCTGTCCCCAAACTATAAATTATCAATAGTTTTTGCGGGGATTAAAGTCAAAATCTTGAGCCATTTTTTCATAAAATTCTTTTTGTTCTATGGTTTCAGCTTTTGGGGTATGGATTTGAATAATAATATATTGATTACCTGCTTTTGCTCCTTTGCCTAAACCCCGCCCTTTTATTCGCAGTTTTGCACCTGATTGAGTGCCTGCTGGAATATTCATCGCTACCTTGCCTTTTAAAGTCGGTATTTCAACTTTTTTGCCAAGGGCAGATTCCCAAGGTGCAAGAGGTAAATTTAACAAAATATCATTACCATCAACTTTAAATAAAGGATGATTTTGTAAATCAATTTCTAAATACAAATCGCCTTTCGGCCCTCCGCCCATACCTTCAGAACCCTGTCCTGCTAACCGAATTTTAGACCCTTGCTTAACTCCTGCTGGTATTTTGACTTTAATTGATTTAGGTTGATGGCTAAAATATCCAGCTGCCCCTTGAACAGGCATTTGTAAGGTAAATGATTTTTCAGTACCATTCACCGCGTCATCCAATGAAATCAGAACCTTAACAACCTGATCCTCGCCCTTTTGTTGAAAACCGCCGCCAGCCTGACCAAAACCGCCTCCTTGCCCACCACTGAACATGGATTCAAAGAAATCTGAAAAACCACTCGCACCAGCACCGCCAGCTTGACCAAAGCCACCTCCACCAAAAATGTCTTCATAACCGGGTGGTGGTTGAAAATTCTGACCATCATGATAGTTTGAGCCTAGCTGATCATACTTAGCACGATTTTCTGTATTGCTTAATACTTCATAGGCTTCATTAACTTCTTTAAATTTTGTTTCATCTCCCGATGCTTTATCTGGATGATATTTGCCCGCTAGTTTACGATAGGCTTTTTTTATTTCCGCACTGGAAGCAGACCTTTCAACCCCGAGTACCTCATAATAATCTCTAAAATTCATTAGCTTGTTTCTCTTTTCTTAACTGCCTATATTTATATGGACAATATACAAAAATTCAATGCAATTCTGCTTTTTCTCGTCTATCATTATATGCAATAGACCTTACGGAATTAGAAATGACGATATCAAAACTTGCTGGAAAAACTGCACCTACCGAAATTTTAGAAGACATAGCGGCGTTAAAAGAAGCTTATTACCGCTTGAAGCCTGACCCAAATATCACAGAACAACAAGTTAGTTTTGGAACCTCTGGACATCGAGGCTGTTCGCTAAAGCAAACCTTTAATGAACACCACATTGCCACTATCTCACAAGCAATCATTGAATATAGACAACAAGAAAATATTAATGGCCCTATCTATATCGGTATGGACACTCATGCCTTATCCGCTGAGGCGCAAAAAACAGCCATTGAGGTCTTTGTGGCGAACAAGCAAGCAGTCATAATACAAGGCAATGGTTTATACACGCCTACGCCTGTTATTTCACATGCGATTTTAGAACATAATAAAGACCAAACCGCACCGCTAGCTGACGGGGTGGTGATTACTCCCTCGCACAACCCGCCTGCTGACGGCGGTTTTAAATACAACTTAACCCATGGTGGTCCTGCTGATGAAGATACCACTAACCGTATCCAACAAAGAGCAAATGAATTGCTAGCGGAAAACCTTGAAGGCGTACAACGACTGGAATACTCGCAAGCCATTCAATCCAAATTTGTGACAAAGCAAGACTTAATTTTGTCCTACGTAAAAGACCTAGAAACGATCGTTGACATGCAAGCAATCAAAAAAGCTAATCTTAAATTGGGCGTTGACCCTATGGGTGGTGCGGGCATTGACTACTGGCAACCCATTGCAGACTACTATGATTTAGATATAAGCATTGTCAATGATAAAGTTGACCCGCAATTTGGGTTTATGCCTTGCGATCATGATGGTAAGATTCGTATGGATTGTTCTTCTCCCTATGCAATGGCAAAATTGATTGATATAAAAGATCAATTTGACTTAGGTTTTGCAAACGACCCAGATGCTGACCGTCACGGAATTGTTACTCCAACACACGGGATTATGAATCCAAATCATTATTTGAGTGTTGCAATTCATTATTTAGCAACCCACAGATCAAGCTGGAACCAACAAGTAAAAATTGGAAAAACACTGGTCTCAAGCTCAATGATTGACCGAGTGGTTACTGCATTAAATAAAAACCTGTACGAAGTGCCTGTTGGCTTTAAATGGTTTGTAGAGGGTTTATTTTCTGGTGAAGTTGCCTTTGGTGGTGAAGAGTCTGCTGGTGCGTCCTTTCTTCGTTTTGACGGCTCAAGCTGGAGCACTGATAAAGATGGTTTAATTCTAAATTTACTGGCGGCTGAAATTCTAGCCGTAACAGGTAAAAATCCATCCCAATACTATCAAGAATTAACCGAACAATTTGGCAGTCCTTTATATAAACGTATTGATGCGGCAGCAACCCCTAAACAGAAAAATATTTTAAAACAATTGTCTGCTGACAAGGTAAAAGAAAGCCTGTTAGCAGGTGAAAAAATAACCGCTAAATTAACCCATGCGCCTGGTAATAATGCGGCAATTGGTGGGTTAAAAGTGGTCACGGATAAAGGCTGGTTTGCAGCTCGTCCATCAGGAACAGAAGATATTTATAAAATTTACGCTGAGAGCTTTATTGATGAAAATCATTTAAATTTAATCATCAAAGAAGCACAAGCAATTGTCTTAAATGCAATGAGTTAACAATATGGCATTTTGGTTTGAAAAAAATGAAAAAAGACGCTTTCCTCGGGTTAATATGCCAATGCAGGTTTTCATTAGACCCTGCACCCCATCACAAGATAAGCAAATTATTGCTTATGCAGCCAACTACCAACCAACAAGCCTATTAAAAATAGCGTGAACAAATTAAAGTTGAATTACAGACAAGTATGAGTGCAATTTTAGAACAAAAAGAGGTACTTAAACCTGTTTTTGACGAATGTATCAACTTGGCTGACTTATTTAGAAAAACCGTACAAACCATCAGCAAAGGAAAAAACCCTGCACAAAACCGAGAGGAACTTTTACTACTTGAAAAACTGACTTCTGGTTTTGTAAAAATTGAATCTTTAAAAAAAGAAGGCCCAAAAACCCATCAGTTTTTTGAAATGATGAATGAAAAGTTTATTGCCTACTCAAAAGGTCTTATTAAAGTTCTACAAAAATCCAACAATCGAAAATTTTATATTTATCCTGACTTAGAAACCACATTCAAAATGGATCAAGTTATTCCTAAATTTAAAGCCGAAAAATATAAACATATCCCACTATCCCGAGCTTTGTACCTGCTTTCTGAACTAATAAACCTCCATTTAGCAACCTTTATTGAACTATTAAAAGAGCATACTACCATGCCACCTCAATCAAACTGGACATTATACGATATTGGTATTAGTGCTTGTGGTTTAGACATAAAACTTCCTAAAGATTACCCATTGAATACCCGATTAAACATTGAATTGTTTTTTCCCGAAACAAAAAAATCAATTTCACTAAAAGGGGTTCTCCTTCGTAGCGAAGCAGATAACCAACTTGAAAAACAAAAAAATTGTATCAACTTTGAATTTCCAAACTACCATGAGCAGCAATTTATTGAAAATCAACAGCAAGCTTACCAAATTAACCGCTGTATTACAGATGACTAGCATATGAAAGATAATGAACAAAACAAAATAATTGATGCCACTTACATGAATAAAGTTCCTTTAAAATTCAGGGAGCAAGGCAGGCTTTTATTAAGAGATAATTTACTGAATGAGCTAGTACAATTCAAAAAGAATCCTGCTGTACCTACAGGTTACAATCATGACAGCAATATAAATAATGATGAATGGCGGGAACTACTCAATTATTGCATCTTAACCAAACTCAGTTCATTTAGGATTCATCATGAACTTAATTTACAACAACTAGACAAATTGATTGAAATTACCGCCAATAGCTTAGAATCTGAAAATAAAAATTTAGATTTTCTCATTAATAAAATTGATGAAAATGCCGTATTGCTAAAAAATTGGCTAAACCAAATCAACCAACAAATTAAATTAAAAAAATAAACATGGTTTTGTTAAGGAGACGCTTAACAACTAAAAAACACGATTTTTATTATTAAATCGGAGTAA
>CAYUHO010000138.1:0-4395 GCA_964444445.1 uncultured Piscirickettsiaceae bacterium
AGAATTGATGGGCTAGAAGTCCACGCAGAATTTCAATAAGTTGTTAAGTGTCTCCATAAAGCTCCCCCCTTGGTGTTTTTTAAACAAAAAAAACACCAGGGGGGGTAACAAAGACCTTATCTTATTTTGAATTTATTATGAATATTATTTCTAAACATATTATACAAACAGCGCTTAAGACAATATGGATAGCGATTATTTTTCTGCTGTTGGATCAATACACGAAATACCTAGCGAATAGTTATTTGGTTTTTGCAGAACCCTATCCGTTGATGCCAAACCTGAACTTTACGCTTGTTTATAACAAGGGTGCCGCCTTTAGTTTCTTGGCAGATATGGGAGGATGGCAAAAATGGTTTTTTGCAACCCTTTCGATTGTGATTAGTGCAGGTTTAATTTACTGGTTGAAAAAATTGCCCGCCAAGTTAACAACGGAAGTGGTTGCGATAAACTTGATTTTAAGCGGCGCAATTGGAAACCTAATTGATAGATTGATGTACGGACAAGTAACCGACTTTATCGATTTTTACATTGGTAGTTGGCACTATGCCACCTTTAATGTTGCTGATGTTGCGATTGT
Organism: uncultured Piscirickettsiaceae bacterium; assembly: GCA_964444445.1. Taxonomy (GTDB): domain Bacteria; phylum Pseudomonadota; class Gammaproteobacteria; order Thiomicrospirales; family Thiomicrospiraceae; genus Hydrogenovibrio. The sequence continues at coordinate 581 of CAYUHO010000138.1, forward strand.
TGTTGGGGCAGGTTTATTAATCTACCATGAAATTTTTCTGAAAGAGAAGCAAGCTGCTGAAAAAACTGAAAAGGCGTGATTAGATCGTTAACTACGCGGTTAATTAGATTCGATATCGTTTGTTTCTTGGCTTGTTTTGTTTGTTTTCTGATCAGCTTGTTTTTCAGCTGACTCATCTATTTCTTTTTTTTTGGCTTTAGCTGTTTTAGCCGTTTTTGCCATTAACTTCCAAAAAAGAAAGGCAGCAGGCGCTTTTTTATCCTCATCTTCTTTATTTGACATTTTTGTTTGCCCTTAGAATTTTTAACATACGATAAGATGGATAGCCGTCAGCGGCGATTTTTTGTTTTTTCTGATACTCTCTAATTGCTTTTTTTGTTTTTCCACCAGCAATGCCATCTGCTTTACCCAGACTGTAACCTTGGTTTGTTAACAGTGTTTGCATTTCAATCATTTGATTTCGGCTTAATGCCTTGTCATCATCTGGTTTGCTTTTTGAAAGTGCGTTACGACCTACAATTCTGTCAGCCAAGTGCCCAACAGCAAGGGCATATTTGTTAGAACGATTCCACTTTTTGATAACAAAGAAATTATGATAAACCAAAAATGCAGGGCCTCTATAATCAGAGGCAAGTATTAATTTTGCATTCATTGGTTCTTCGACATTTGGTAGGTTTCTTCCATCAACTAGGGTTAAACCGAGTTGCCGCCATTTTTTTAAAGAATATTCGGTTTTGCCATCAGCAAGCGAAAGGTTAAAGTTTGCTGGTAGGTTTACTTCACGTCCCCAGTTTTCACCTCGCTTCCAGCCTAATTGTTGTAGGAAATTTCCCATCGAATTAAATACGTCTGGCAGGCTGTTCCATAAATCCTTTTTACCATCTTGATCACCATCAACCGCATAGCGAAGATAGTTGCTAGGCATGAATTGACACTGTCCCATTGCGCCTGCCCAAGAGCCTTTCATTACGGATGGTTTAACATAACCTTTGTCTAGGATTTTTAACGCACTGATGAGCTCTGACTGAAAAAAATCACGGCGTCTTTTATCATAAGACAAGGTAGCAAGTGCTTCGATAATAGAGTGATTGCCTGTGAAATTACCATAGTTAGTTTCTAGTCCCCAAAAGGAAACTAAAATGCGTTCTGGGATACCATATTCTTTTGTGATTTGAGTTAGCTGTGGTAGATGTTTTTGATACAGTTTTTTTCCATTACTAATCCGCCATGGTGAAGTCGCACGCTCAAAGTATTGCCAAAAGGTGCTAAAAAATTCGGGTTGTTTGCGGTCGAGTTCTAAAATTTTGTGGTTGAGGTGAATATTACGGAAAGCCTCTTCTATTGTCTGAGTAGGTATTTTGTGTTCAAGCCCAGTTTTTTTGAATGATTTAAGCCAACGTTGAAAATCCTGTTCAGTTTGTGTGGGTGGAGAGTAAGCTGCCTGAGCAAAATTGATGCTAAGGAAAAAGGTAAATAGTATTAGAAGATTGGTATGCATGAATCCATTTTACAAAAGTCGTTCTAACTAATCGAGTAAAATATCCTTTTTTATTAAAGAGAAATAAAATGCCGCAATTTTTTGCCACGACACCGCAAGGTTTACCTGAGCTATTAAGAGAAGAACTACTCTCTTTTGGAGCAGAGTCCGTTAAGATGCAACCAACAGGCGTGACCTTTGAAGGCTCGCTTGAAGTCGGCTATCGCGCATGTTTGTGGTCGCGCTTGGCGAATCATATCTACTTTGTGGTAATGGATACGGAGTTAGAAAATCAGGAAGACCTAACACGTCAAGTCAGCAAAATTAACTGGGTAAGGCACTTAAACAAGGAGGGTACTTTTGCGGTTTCTTTTTCTGGTAAGGGAATGGGAATTGACCATAGTCATTATGGTGCTTTGAAAGTGAAAGACGGAATTGTCGATTACTTTCAAGATAAATTTGCAACCCGACCAGATATTGATACTCAGTATCCAGATTTAAAAGTTCATGCCCATCTTAATCGTAATAAATTGACCCTAAGTATTGACTTAACGGGTTACAGTTTACATCAACGTGGTTATCGAGAAGGGCAGCAAGTTAGCGCTCCTTTAAAAGAAAACGTTGCAGCAGCGATTTTAATGCGCGCCAATTGGGCAGAAATCGCCAGGGGGGGTGGCAGTTTTTATGACCCTATGTGTGGATCTGGAACCTTTCTAATTGAAGCGGCAATGATTGCATCTGATTTAGCACCTGGTTTAGAAAAATCAGGACAAATGGCACTTAATACTTGGTTAGGACATGATAAACGTCTATGGGAAAAATTAATTGCTGAAGCTAAACAAAGAGAAGCGGCGGGATTAAGACAGGTTCCAGCTATCTATGGTTCAGATTTATCGCACAAATCTCTTGATATTGCTGAAGAAACGATTGAAAGTGCTGGTTATAGTGACGTGATTGAAGTCAAGCAAATGAGCATTGAACAAGGGCGAAAATGGGGCGATTGGCAAACAGGCTTAATTGTCACTAACCCACCCTATGGCGAACGTTTAGGTGAACTTGATAGTGTTAAACAAACCTATATTCAATTGGGTGATTATTTAAAACTAGAATTCTCTGGTTGGAAGGCGGCAGTCTTAACATGTCATACGGAACTAGGTATGTACCTTGGTTTAAAAGCCACTCGTTCACACGATTTTTATAATGGTGCCATGCCCTGTCGTTTGTTTAGATTGGATATTGAAGAAAAATACCATCGTCAGCCAGCAATGCAAATTTCACATGATTTAGCAGTACAGGTTCAAAATTTACAGTCACATTTAGCCAATACAGACAATGCCAAGATGGTTGCCAACCGCATTAAAAAGAATATGAAAGGGTTAAAAGCTTGGGTCAAACGAGAGGAGGTTTCTGCCTATCGCGTTTATGATGCAGATATTCCAGAATATGCGTTGGCAATGGATGTTTATGAGACACAAGATGCAGGTCGTTGGGTTGTAGTGGCAGAATATGCGCCACCAAAAACCGTTAACCCAACCAAAGCAAAACGTCGCTTGTATGAAGCGGTTTCGGTTTTACCGAGTGTTTTTGGAATTGATGCCGACAGAATTGTTTTTAAAGTTCGCTCCAAACAAAAAGGAAAAGAACAATATGAGCAGTTAGACGAGCAGAAAAATTACTTTACGATTATTGAAAATCAAACTAAATTACGGGTAAATTTTACCGACTATTTAGACACAGGGGTATTTTTAGACCATCGAGATGTTCGTCAGTTAGTTGCAAAACTCAGTCGTGGTAAAAGTTTGCTTAATTTATTTTGCTATACTGCTACTGCCAGTGCGCAAGCGGCAAATCAAGGCTGTCAGTCTAGCTTAAGTTTAGATATGTCCAAGACCTATTTATACTGGGCAAAACACAACTTCATGAACAATAATATTGATGAAACTAAGCATCAATTAAAACAAGAAAATGTCATTGAATGGCTAGAAACAGAATCTACCTCTGTTGGTTCGACCAAGTACGATGTCATTTTCTTAGACCCGCCTTCTTTTTCAACCTCTAAAAGAATGGATGGAACGCTTGATATTCAACGTGATTATGCAGATTTGCTTTTGAAATCCTTGTCTCTGTTAACCGAAAAAGGCAAGCTGATTTTCTCAACCAATCTGCGTAAATTTAAATTGGATTTCAGTCCATTTGAAGCATACGATATTGAAAATATTACCCAATCAACCATGCCACAAGATTTTAAAAGAAATACAAAAATTCACCAAGCTTGGGTGTTTAGTCAGAAGGTACTATGATGGCAAACTATATTAAATTTTGCTTGATTTAGGTTAAG
>CAYUHO010000139.1:0-4376 GCA_964444445.1 uncultured Piscirickettsiaceae bacterium
TTAAGTGAATCAAGAACACCGTTTGCAACAGCTTGGGCGTTAATCCTTTCGAAAGGGTCAGATAATAGTTGGTCACCTAGTTGACGACCAATGCCGTAGCTTACAATATCAGGGGTAGTAGAATAATTCTCAGACATGCTTTTTTACTCAGTTAATTAAAAAAGGGGCATTCTATCATATTCGTTTTTTTAAAGCCCAAGCTTTGGTTTTATTAGAATTAATTTCCTAAAAAACACCAGGGGGGTAGCTTTTTAGTTCTATTTTTTAATCCTCTTTTTTAAGTAGTTTTTGAGTGAGTTTATAGGATAGCCAAAGCGCAGGGGTGATAAAGATGAAACTATATAACATGGTTAATAAACTGGTTGGAATGTCCTCCCCTTGAAAATTGACGACTATCCCAACAACGACAGCAATAATACTGCCGTTTCTTAATGCTCTTTTTAATTCTGGGTTCATTAGAATCATTATGGGTTTTTCCCTGTTTTAAGTGGGTTGTCTTTTGATAGCTCCCACTCTTGCATAGAGGCATCATAGAGCTTAATGTTTTCAAATCCTTGGCTTTTTAGTAAGGTAAATACTCTTGCGGCTCTGTGACCTGAATTACAGTAAGCGATAATTGATTTGTTTTTATCGGTTATTTTTAAGTAGTTTAAGAATTCATTAATGCCTTTTTCATTTCGTTGTTGGTAGCCATTTTTTCCATCAACTGATACTTCCCATGGAAAAAATAGGGCGGTTGGAATATGCCCTGTACGTTGCTTTTTGTTTTTTGGGTTACCGAAATATTCCGCTTTGCTACGTGTATCAAGTAGCAGTGTATTTTTGTTTTTGATTGCAGCGAGCACTTCTTTTTTATTGGCAGTGTATTTGTCTTCAAAATTTGTTTTGCTAGCTTGGTATTTTGTTGGTTTTGTTTGTGGAATTTGTTGGGTAACAGGGTAGCCTGCTAGCACCCAAGCAACAGAACCACCATCAAGCATGGAGACTTTTTTATGGTTGAGTTTATTCAGTTCCCAGTATAAACGGCTGGCATCTAAGTTCCCCATGTTGTCATAGATAACAAGGTGATCATTTTCATTAATGCCAAGTTGAGAAAGCATTTTTACCATGTGATTTTTACCACCACTTTAATGCAATCCCGTCCTGTGGTTTGATTAACCAGTTATATTTAATAAATATGGCATTGGGAAGGTGGTACTTTTGGTATTGCGACTGGTCACTCAAATCAACTAATACAATTTTGCTTTGATTGTTCTTAACCCATTCGGCAGTGACTAAAAGGGGTGTTTTAGCGAATGCAAGCGAGGCAGAGATGGTTAAAAGTAGGGCGGTTATAAATTTCATTATTTATTCCTTTGGGGATTTGTAAATTTTCATAAAGTGGAGGGTTACGTCTTATTTTTGTCTTATTTTGTCTTATTTTTCTAAAAGACCTTTTAAACAGGCTAAATATTTCTGCTCATCTGGCTCTGTTTGATTTTTTTGTGCTAACCAAAGCGATTCAGCAAGGCAGTCCATCATGGCATGTTCTGTTTTTTCGACACTGCCTGTTTGTTCACCTAACTGTAAATAGATGGCTTGAATTCCCTCTGGTCTATCGAGCGAAACATGTTCTTGTAAGGCAAGGTGCATGCCCATGTGTAAAAAGGGGTTGGTTTCTCCCATTTCAGGTAGGTACTCATTACCAAGATGTTTTTCGTTATTGAGCATGGCATGGTATTCGGGATGCATTTCAATGACGCTTGCAATCATTTTTTCCAATGCGTCCATCTGCTTGTTTAGTTTTACTTTTTGCCAAACATCAGCATAAACTTGGCGTAGTTTATCTCTTTCAGAGGTGTAGAACATATCTCAATAATCGTCTTTTGGTGTTAAACTAGACGTATTATATTTTATGAGTAATCGTTAAAAAATGAAATTGTATAAATATCTCCTTGTATTTTTGTTTTGTGTTCCAAGTGTACATGCATCAGACTTAAAAAATGAAGCCTTACATACAGCTTTAATCAAAACCGCAATTGACTTTGATGTGTTCAACCAAAAATGCCGTGGGGTTAGTTTGGCGAAAAAAACCGCTAAGGTGAATCGCCTGCTGCTTGATAAGTATGATGTGACGGTTAATAACTATATTAAAGTGTATTTAAGTCGAGATCCTAGGCAAGCTAAAAAAATGTTACAAGAAAAAATGGTCAGAAAAATTCTAACTGATGGGGGGTGTCGTAAGTTAAAAGAAGCAGGTACTCGTCAAAAATTTAGGGATAAATATCGAGACCTTTATTTAGCGGTTGAACAATCTTTGTGGACACCTCAAAAAACGCGCCAGAGGTAAGCTTGAAGATTTTACTTGCACCAGATTCCTTTAAAGGAAGCCTTAGTTCTGCTGAATTTTGTCAAATCGCTGAACAAGCGATACATTCCATTTCTGATAAGATTGAAGTTCATAAAATGCCGATGGCTGATGGTGGTGAGGGCATGGTCGATTCATTATTTAGTCTACCGAATTCAAAAAAAATAAATCTTAGAACAACCAGCCCACTTGGGAAACCAATCAACTGTTATTATAATTATATCGAAACCAGCCAAACGGCAATTATCGAGATGGCATCTGCTTCGGGTTTAACGTTATTGAATGACTTTGAACAAAATGCCATGCAAGCAAGTACGATTGGCACAGGAAAAATGATTCAGCATGCTATCAATAAAGGCACAAAAAATCTAATTCTTGGTTTAGGCGGTAGTGCGACAACAGATGCAGGAATAGGTTGTCTTGCTAAATTAGGTTTTAAATTCTTAAATGCACAGGGAAAGTCTGTTTCTTTAGATGGTGCAGGTTTGAGGCAAATTAAAAAAATTGAACGCCCCGCAAAAGATTACTCTTTTTTGAATATTCAAATCGCCAGTGATGTGAGTAACTTATTGTATGGCAGAAAGGGAGCTGCCTATGTTTTTGCACCTCAAAAAGGGGCGAATGCAACGGAAGTAAGGCAGCTTGATGAAGGCTTAAAAAACTTTGCGAAGATTGTAAAAAAAGATTTAAAAATTGACCTGAGTGAGATTAAAGGAGCAGGTGCTGGCGGAGGGATGGGGGCAGGTATGTTGCTATTAGGTGCAAAACCTAAGTCAGGCTTTAAAATCATTAGTGATTTAATGGGTTTTGAGAAGTTGTTTAAACAGCATGATTTTGACTTGGTTATTACAGGCGAAGGTAGCTTAGATGAACAAAGCCTAAATGGCAAAGTACCGATTGAGGTTGCAAAAGTGGCTAAAAAATACCAAGTATCCGCACTGGGAATTTTTGGCAAAATTGAAATGGAAAATGAACAAGCCTACCAAAATGGATTACAAGCCATGTTCAGCCTAACCAATCAACCTATGACGATTCAACAAAGCCAACAACAGGTTAAAGAATTACTTTATCGACAAGTACAGAATCTTATTAGGCTTAAAATTTAAATGAATCAAATTAATATTCAATATTATAAAACAACCATTGGCGAGTTGATGTTAGGTTCATTTGAAGGCAAGCTGTGTTTTCTTGATTATCGATACAGAAAAATGAGAACAACGGTTGATAACAGGATAAAAAAAGGATTGAAAGCAGAGTTTGTTGAACGTGAATCTGACGTAATAGCAGAAACCAAAAAACAGCTAGATGAGTATCTAAAAGGAGAAAGAAAAAAGTTTGATGTTCCATTATTAATGGTTGGTACTGATTTTCAAAAATCAGTTTGGCATGCGCTATTAAAAGTACCCTACGGTACAACCTTATCCTATTTACAGCTGGCAAAAAACATCAACAACGAAAAAGCCGTGCGAGCGGTTGCCAGTGCCAACGGAGCAAATGCAATTGGAGTGATTATTCCTTGTCACCGTATTATCGGCAGTAATGGCGAACTGGTCGGGTACGCTGGAGGATTACCAGCTAAAAAACGACTTCTAAAAATAGAAGGCAAGCCTTTTAATAAATCAGATTCTAATTATTCACTATTTTAATGGTGTAACTTTATTCGGACATCTTTTTATAAAAATGTCCGAATTGTCTGTATAATTGAGGGTATGAAAAAAAATCAAGACCTTAAACAAACATTGCTGGCTTACTTAAAACAGTCAAATAACCCAGTATCCTTATCAAAAATTTCCGACTTCATTGATGGTATGGTGACAGATAGAACACTGCGGCGTTGGCTAGTTAATTGGGTTGATGAAGGGGTAATCAGTAAAATAGGTACAACGCGTTCCAGCCAATATATCTATGTTCGAAACAATATCGTTAAACCATTAGAAGCCAGTTTTTTATCTTCAGTCCCTAAACACCGTCGTGATAGTGTTTTGTCACAAATACGAGATATTTGGACATATTCATCTACATCAATTGA
>CAYUHO010000140.1:0-1902 GCA_964444445.1 uncultured Piscirickettsiaceae bacterium
GGGGGGTAGCGTATTAAAAAAACTATTTTACAATTGAAAGATGTGATTTTTTCTTAGTTGGTTTTTTAACTTCTTTTACAGAATCTTCAGGCTTTTCAATATAGGCTTCTTTTGGAAAAGGCATACCCTGCCCATTTTCACGAGCAAACACCCCCAAAACCGCTTCAGGCGGAAAAGAAACTTCCTGCTCAACTCCCTGAAAGCGTGCTTTAAAAGAAAACCAATCATTATTTAATTCCAGCTGTCGAACTGCATCTGGATGAATATTTAACACGATCGCCGAGTCTTGCACAAATTGTCTAGGAATTTGAATCCCAGGATAATCTGCATCGACCTGAAGATGTGGTGTCCACTCATTATCTACAATCCAATCAAACATGGCTCGAATTAAATAAGGTCGGTTTGAAATTAACATAGGCTAGATAACGTCTCTCATATCTAGCTCATCATCAGAAAGTGAATCGCCAAATACTTCACGAGTCAATACTTTTTCAGAATAGTCTCTAACCGATTTTGCTGAGCGAGGAAGTTCAATCCCTAAAGACGGTAAACGCCATAAGAGCACTGCTAAACTCACGTCAACGAGTGAATATTCATTACTCAAAAAATAAGGTTGGTGTTCAAAAACAGGAATCATTTGAACCAATCTTTCCTGTAAATCACGACGAGCTGTTTTGACTTCTTTCTCATCTTCACTTGTTTGAATGATGTTCACCAACTGATACCACTCTGTTTCAATTTGACGTAACATCTGACGTGCTCTCGCCTTGGTAATTGGATCAACAGACATTAACGGTGGATGCGGAAAACGCTCATCTAAATATTCGATAATAACTTGTGGATCATACAGGACTAAATCACGATCCACTAAGGTCGGAGTTGTTCCATAAGGGTTAATATCCATCAAGTCCTCTGGCGGCGCTTGATTAGCTGGCACATCAATTATATCTAAAGAAATATCTTTCTCTTTCGCCATTAAACGAACTCTGTGAGAGATAGGACACATAGGGTCTGAATAAAGAGTCATTGTTGCAGTTTGTAAATTAGCATCTGCCGCTAAAGCCATGAGATTACTCCTAGTTATTATTGTTAAGCTAATAATTATACAACCCTTGTCAAGCCCTCAAATTTTTCTCTAAGTTTCAAAACCTACTATCAAATATTTTTAATACAAAACTATTAAAAATATCAATAGTAATAGTTTTTATTTACAACATAGTGCGTGGTAGAATTACGAACACCTTGAGTAAGAATAATTTTATTCTCTTTTATTCTATACTCTCAACAAAAACGATTAACCATTTAACCTAAGGAAATAAAAATGAAATTAACCTCTAAACTAGCATACTCAGCAATTGCTGCCATAGCATTTAGTCAAGTTGCTCAAGCAGATACTCATGACTACTATGCTGACTATGTAGCAGACTACAGTGAGGGTACCCTAATAAATCATTCGGGCACAGCAATGACTTCTGCAACAGAATTTTGGATTCTTGGTGAATCTGACTATAATTCAAACCCTAGTAACGTTGCTGGCTGGCGTGGTTACGACTCTAACCAATTTATGACTGTAGGCTTTAATTTTGGTCTTGCTGATGTGATGGGAGATGACCTTACCATTACTATGTACAGTGGGCCAAATTCTCAAGCAAATGTATTAGCAAGTAGCGACGGGATTGAGTTTTTTAACATTGGTTCTCTTGGCAGCGGTTCAGGACATGTATTAAGAGAAGAAACGTTTGATTTTGCAGGAATGTTCGTAGACCCAGTAAATTACATTAGAGTTGAGCGTGTGGCTCATGGTAGACGGACAGGCATGTTCGTTGATTCATTTGCAGGTGTTGCAGCCGTTCCTGAACCAGCAACCTATGCGCTTATGCTTGGTGGTCTAGGGCTTGTTGG
>CAYUHO010000140.1:2002-4363 GCA_964444445.1 uncultured Piscirickettsiaceae bacterium
TCCAAATAGCCATTTGCAATTTCCATTTTGTTCACAAAAATCTCAAATCTTTCTGCGGTTTTTCCATCTTGTGATAGTTGTGCTAGCGCGGCATCTTTAGCAGGATATTGATATAAACAAGTGATATTGCTTAAACCTGATTTATTCAACCCTAATTTGGGTTCAATCAGTTCCGTTAAAACAAGTTGTTCCCACAGATTTTTATCTTTTTCGTCCACCCCTACAATTTCAAAACCCAAATCATCTAACTTACTTTTGCATTGCTTTGCACTTGCTTGATGAATGTTTTCAATGCCTGCATATTGCTTAAATGCTTCTTGATAGCTAAGGTATTCAACCTCAAGATGAGGTAAAAACAATTGAACAACCTGAGCGGTTTCTGCCATCATTTGCTGTAAAGAGTAATCTAATCGATACCATTCAAGCATGGTAAATTCAGGTTGATGTCTTGGGCTTAAATCCCCTTGACGAAATACTTTTCCTAGGTAATAAATATCTCCGCTGCCTTCACAAAGTAATCTTTTCATGGTGTATTCAGGCGAGGTGTGTAAATAGTAGGCTAAATCATTCCCAATATTGGGTAGGTCTAACTGGGTTTGAATTGAATCGAGATGAAGGTCGGGCACGGTTGCGGAAGACAGGATAGGAACGTCAACTTCCATCACACCCTGTAGCTGAAAAAACTGTCTAATTTTTGCCAGCATGCCTGCACGTTTTTGAAGCATGGCAACCTTAGAATTTGGTTGCCCAGAAGATTGAATGTATTTTTCTGTTTTATTTCGCACGCGAAATATATTCACCCGTATCAGAATTACAAATAATCTTTTCACCAATGGTAATAAATAATGGTACTTGAACCACAGCACCTGTCATTAAGGTCGCTGGTTTACCACCTGTTCCAGCGGTATCTCCTTTTAGACCAGGATCAGTGTCCGTGACTTCCATCGTGACCTGCTTTGGCGGTGTTACAGCGATAGGATTGTCATTCCAAAGCGTCACCGTACAGGTATCCTGTTCAACTAACCATTTTTCATAGTCTGCAACCGCTGACTGGCTTGCTTGATACTGGTCAAAGTTAGACTCATTCATAAAGTGCCAAAACTCACCATCATTGTAAAGATACTGCAGTTCCGTATCCATCACATCCGCCGCATCAACCTTTTCACCTGACTTAAAGGTTTTTTCAATCATTTTACCAGTGATAAGGTTGCGATATTTCACGCGGTTAAAGGCTTGTCCTTTTCCAGGTTTTACGGTTGTGTTTTCAACAATGTTACAAGGTTGACCATCCATTAAGAATTTTAAGCCGTTTTTAAATTCACTCGTGTTGTAAGTTGCCATATGTATGTCCAGTCTATAAAATATGAGGCGTATTTTATCTTAGCGAACTCTATAAAACAATGATTCAATCAATTGACCAGCTGTGCGAACTAATTCAACTTTCTCCTGCTGAGTTAAATTTAGATCGAAAATCTAGTTTTGCTTTAAAAGTTCCGCGTCACTTCGCGAATCAAATTAAACCAAACGACCCTCAGGATCCTTTGCTATTGCAGATTCTGCCCGATTTAATTGAGAGCAAACAGAGTATCAATTTTACAACGGATCCTGTTGGCGATTTAAATTCCAACCCAATTGAGAGTTTAATTCATAAATATTATGGACGAGTTCTATTAATTGTCAGCCCAAAATGTGACATTCACTGTCGTTATTGCTTTCGCCGTCATTTTCCGTATGAACAAGCCAAAAAAAATCACTGGCAAGAGGCGATTGATTACATTGCAAATGACCATTCGATTAGTGAAGTTATTTTTAGTGGTGGCGATCCTTTTTCAATTTCTGAAAATATATTGATTGATTTAATCCATAAAATTGAACAGATACCACAGGTAAACACCCTTAGAATTCACAGCCGCACCCCGGTGGTAATGCCTGAAAAAGCAGATAAAACCACACTGATTAATCGACTCAAAACGAGTCGGCTAAATATTGTATTGGTCACTCACTGTAATCACCCCAATGAGCTAACCGCTGACACGGCAAAACTGTTTCAAAAATATCAACAAGCTAACATCACGCTGTTAAACCAAACTGTTTTATTAAAAAGCATAAATGATTCCGTTGAAATACTAGAAAAGCTGAGTCGAAAACTTTTTCAACAAGGGGTTTTACCTTATTATTGTCATCTATTAGATAAAGTAAGCGGAGCAGAGCATTTTTTAGTTAAAAATCACCAGGGGGGGGTACTTTTAGAAGGTTTACGCAAACGCCTACCAGGGTATTTAGTGCCTAAATTTATGACTGAAATAGAAGGTGAACCCTATAAAACCCAGCTAAAAGACTATCAAACATAATCTCAAACCT
>CAYUHO010000141.1:0-4332 GCA_964444445.1 uncultured Piscirickettsiaceae bacterium
AATCATCATCAAAACTTGAGAACGAATCATCACAACTCGAAAATAAACCATCATCAAAACTTGAACACATATCATCAGAATCGGTACCATAAGGGTTACCCTCGATATCAACCCCACCAATTCCGCCTACCATCGGCAAACCGCTGGCAGGGTTTATCTCAGTATCTGAAACACTATCATTCGAATCACCATTAATCGAACCACTTTTACCAAAAAACAAATCCACTAAGCCTGAAAAAAATCCCACTTTTTACTCTCCTAAATAATTACCATTTACAAGCTAAATTATATACAATCGTAACAGATTGTAAGATAATCACAATATTGTGAACAGGTTTTAACCTATCAAATACAAGCATAATACCTGCATTTAGGTACAACAAAAGACAGCAAAAATGATAACAAAATTTGAAGAACAATCAACGAGCAAAAACATACTTCTCTTTGTTTTAGGCTTATCGCCACAAATAATCACCGAAACCCTCTACGCATTAACACAACAAAAAGAAGCTTTTATCCCCGATGAGATTTACGTCATCACCACAAAGAAAGGAGCAAACCAATGTAAACTAGCCCTATTTCACGAACAAGGTGGCTGGTTCTACAAATTTTGTAACGAATACAACATTGAAAGCATTAATTTTACCGAAAAACACATTATCACCCTCACTAATCAACAAAATCAACCGATTGACGATATCCGAACGCCTGAAGATAATGATAGCGTAGCAAACCTAATCACTCATGAGATAAAAAAACACACCCAGCAAGACAGCACACTACATGTTTCAATTGCGGGTGGTAGAAAAACCATGAGCTTTTACGCAGGCACGGCACTATCCATGTTTGGAAGAGCACAAGATCGGCTCTCACACGTGCTGGTGCAAGAAGAATTTGAAGGGAACCCATACTTTTACTATCCCACAACCAATTCTAAAGTTATACATGGTAAAAACAACGAAAGGCTAGATAAAAAAGGGGTCAAAATCGAACTCGCCGAGCTACCTTTTGTTAGATTAAGGCAAGCTCTTGACCCAAATTTAATTCAGGAAGAACATAACTTTAGCGACCTTGTAAAACAACTACAAAGCAACCTACAACAAGAACCTAACTTAACACTGGAACAAAAAAACCTCAGTTTAATAATTAACAACCAACTCATTAAACTATCCCCAATTAACTTTGTATTTTATTTATGGTTATGTAAAAAAGTTACCCAAAGTGAAATCATTACCTTGCCGTTTGACGGAGAAGCAAACCAAGAATATGCTAACCAACTATTAGCCATCATCTCACAAGCACAATTTGAAATGAAAATAACCGAACGCTCACAACAAAGCTTACAAGAGAACGGAATGGAACTCAGCTTTTTTAGAGAAAGGAAGAACAAAATCAACACCGAGCTCACCAAACAACTTGGCGTAAATGCCGCACCCTACCTAATTAACCGAATAGGCGAAAAACAACAACGCCAAGAAGGTTTAACACTTTTAAAAAATCAAATAATATGGAAATGACCAATGAACCTTCAAAAAATTAAATACTGGCAAGACTACCTTCTTCTAATCGTTGTTTTTGTTATTTTTATTATTACTCTTGCTACCTTAATTGTTATTAACCTTGAGAATTTAACAACAGTAAACATACTGTCATACCTTGATACTGCATCAGCGATTAGTCTAGCCATATTAGGTTTTATTGGTTTTTATCAATATACAAAAGAAAAAAACAAAGAAAAAAACATCATGCGCAGTTTTAAACAACAGCTATCACAAGAAAGCGACAAAGATGTAGCACTACTCGTACAATTTGGTGGGACAGGCGACATGGAAGCAGAAATGAAACGCTTTGCAAATACAATCGTTTCAGAAAATAACATCTATTACCAAAACTTTGGTGACCAACACAATAAAATTACAATTGAAGATATAGACAAACTAAAAGAACTATGCATAGAGTTAAAACCTAAACTAAGCCAGTCACCTAATGTTCATATCCTATTTGGAGGTGTCAGCATTGGTTTAGCAGTAATAGCCGATATTTTAAACAACGCCACCAATTTAGTATTTTACCACCGAGAGAGAAATCAATATACACCTTGGTATATTGACCAAAAAGGCAAACCAAAACAAGAAAAAACCTTAAATGATCTACCATAATACTTAATCTTGACCCAGCTTGGAGCTACCCCCCCCCTTGGGCACTTTTTAATCAAAAATATCGTATTTGACTCGTTCCCAAGCTCCAGCTTGGGAGCTAGAAATGATACGAGGAGACACTAAAATAACCCTACAAATTATTAGAAACATTATTCGCCTTACGCTTACGCTCCTCATTTGAAGAGCGTGTAAAAGCACGATAAAACTTTTTCGTCACATAATTGACCGACATCGAAAAACTCATATGCGGAGCCTTTAAAAACACCTGACTATCACCATCAACAAACTCAACCGACTTACTCCCAACAAACGGAATCTGCTTACTCACCTCACGATACTTACCCCGCATTGAAGAATAAAAAGAATCAAACTTACTCTTATGCGTTGTTAATAACACCCCCACCAACACCTTCTTATTATTAAAAATCGCCGTTGCCTCCGTAATACCATCTATCGGTAAACCACTGGTTTCAATGTTATACATATCACCATCGCTGTACCTGTTTTTACCTGTGTAACTAACAGAAAACTTCTTTTTCAAATCACCCACACTCGCTTTTCCCAACGCCAAACCAAACGGACTAGGATCAGCCAAAACAGGGGCTGAAATGCAAAATAAAGAAAGTAAACTAGCAGAAATAAACTTATTCATAAAAAATCCTCAAATAAAAAAATGCAAAGCAAAATTGCTTATGCTTGACAGAATTATGAATGAAGCCTCAGGAAAGTCAGAAATGACAATATTGTGGATGGAATTAAATAGATTGTTATGTTTTCAACCAATTGGTTAAGTGGGTTTTAATTTGTTTCAACTCTAATAACGAAACAACTTTAACTTGGTATTGTTTTGCTCTTTCATAGTCAGATTCTGAAAGTTTAAAAATGGAAACCAACATGCCTTTTGCAAAGCTGCCACCAAGTTCTTGCATAAGCGTATCTAATTTATAGATTGCAGTGCTCGCGCCACCATCAGGTTTTTGATCTTTGCTAAAACGTTTAGTTTTACATTCAATCAAATGTAGGTTGTTATTAAAAAGTAGCATATTGTCGATTTCGTTTTTAACATTGTTATGGGTTTTACATACCTCAACGCCACACTGATTATCTTGTATTTGTGGGAGTTGGTTACTTAACTGTTTAATTTGTTGGTAAAGAAATTCTTCTAACCACCCACCATTGGCAAAAAATCGTGCTTCTTCATTTTTAAAAACCAGTTGATTGTTGCTAATTTCTATCATCCCAGTAGGTTTAAATAGCCTAACCAGTTGTTTAAGTTCCGTTGTATCCCCTTTCAAAGGATTTGATTTTAATTTTTTTCCAGCGGTATAAGCATAATAATTGAGTTGAGGAATCGCTTTTTGATAGTTCTCAATATGTTGGACTAAATCATCTAACACCTGTCTAACACCCTGCTGACTATTTGGTATTGCCACCTTGTTTACATCAAAACCATTTGCCTTCAGAAAAGGTTCTATTTTTATCCTTTCTTGCAGCTGAAAGCTTTTATCTGTTTCAGGAATTAGCCATGTAATACTATCATCCGTATTTAGATAATAGGTTGGCAATTGATAATGTTCCGTTTTTTCAAACAAGGCTAACGTAACAATTTTAGTCCCAACCGTAATATTGACTAGAGGTTTGTACTTTGCATATTGCATAAACAAGCGTGTAAAGTCTTTTCTTAAACTAGCAAGATTAAACGCAGAAGAAATCTGAAAAAAATCCGTTTTGATTTGATAAGTTCGGTAAGCATCCGCCAAGTTTTGTGCAGTATGCAAAAAATCTTCCGTATGAACTAAAACTACTCGTTTGGTTTTAAAGCGTTTATCAAGCACAGGAGCTAAATTAGGCACAATTTCATTTGCAACAATACAAATATGAATACCAGAATCAATAAAATCTAATTTATCCATAAAAAACATACCCCCCCTGGGTAAAATTTGCTTTTAAAACATGATGTTAAATGTTTTTTGAGTGTTTTGTTAACCTTTATTAGCTTTTATTAACAGTTTACTGTATTTTCAACTAAATTTCACCAGGGGGGGGGGGGATAAACTAAGGCATGACAATATTGTCACTTGTAATCTGTTAATGATTAAGTTGTATTCTTGTGGCAGTATTTCTCATATCTGTTTGATTGATAATTAATTTCATATAGATTAGACTGTTTTTT
>CAYUHO010000142.1:0-4303 GCA_964444445.1 uncultured Piscirickettsiaceae bacterium
CTACCAGCTGAGCTAACGACCCTCATTTGGAATGTGGCGTATTATACAAGTTGCACTAAAATAGGCAAGCGTTTTTAACTTAAATATTAGATTTAATTGTCGTTGGTTAATCTATTACCCTGCAACTGCCAAGATTGCCTCAAAAATGTTCAAGTTCAAGGCGAAAAATGTGCGTTTACAGGCGTAAATAACCATTTTTCAACGCAGAAATTGAGTGTTTTTGAGGTGAGCTTGGTAGTTACTGTTAAAATTTATTAACTGTTGTGATAGCGAGTTGGATCAGATTCATTCGCGTCTATAAATCCTTGTTTTCTTAATCGACACGAATCACAAATACCACAGGCTAACCCTTCCGGGCTTGCTTGATAACAAGAAACTGTATATGAGTAGTCTACTCCTAACTTTATCCCCATTTGAATAATTTCAGATTTAGTTAAATCTATCAATGGTGTTTCGATATGAATGGTATTTCCATTAATTGCAGATTTTGTCGCTAAATTTGCCATGGTTTCAAAAGCTGAAATATATTCTGGTCGACAATCAGGGTAACCAGAGTAATCGACAGAATTCACTCCAATAAAAATGTGATTAGCTTCGATAACTTCAGCCAGGGCTAGAGCATAGGATAGAAAAATGGTATTTCTAGCAGGTACATAGGTAACAGGGATGTCACTCGTATCAACCCCACTTGTGGGTACTTGAATCGCATCATCCGTTAATGCAGATCCCCCTATCGCATTCATATTCATTTCCATCACTCGATGAGATTGAACCTGAGAACAGTTGGCAATTTTTTTCGCAACCTCAAGCTCTACTTGATGACGCTGCCCGTAGTCAAAACTCAGTGTATTACACTCAAAGCCCTGACTTTTTGCATAAGCGAGCACGGTTGTGGAATCAAGCCCACCAGATAAAAGAATAACCGCTTTTTTTTTCAAACTACTTCCCTAATATCTTCAGTCTTTTTTTCGCTCTTTCTGCAACTTCCGACTTGGGATAATTTTTTATCAACAACTGGTATTTTTCTTTGGCCTTGTCGAGATTATCAAGCTTTCTATAGGTGTCTGCTCCTCTTAAAAGTGCACCTGGCGCTTTAAGAGAGTCAGGATAAAAATTAACAACTTCCATAAAATAGTTCAGTGCAGACTCTTGCTTGGCTAATACAAGGTTAGCTTCCCCCGCCCAATACAGTGAATTACTTGCTAGGCTACTTTCAGGATATGATTGCTTAAACTCAAGAAAAGCTTTGCTTGCCTGTTGATATTTCTTTGCTTTCATTAATGAAAAAGCGGCTTTGTACTCTTTCTTTTCTAGATCTGTTGCGGCACGAGTTTGGATGATTTTTGACTTTGTAGACTCTTCAACCACCGCTGGTTTGGCTGTCAGTTTTGCATCAACTACTGGCTCAATTATCTCACCATTACTTTGTGCTCCAGTTGTTGCATCAGCGGTTGGTGAAGCTTCCAATTGACTAAACCTATCGTCCGTTTCTTTATAACGATTGTTTTGTTTTGTTTCCATCAAGTTAATTTTATGCTGTAAACGATCGATCGTATCATATAGCTGCTGAATCTCTGACTGTTGCTCGCCTAATTTTCGGCTTAGCTGAATTAGAACAGGATTATCAGCGATTCTCTCTAAACGATCAATACGCTGCTCTATACTTTTCGATTCCGCCTTAGCAAAACTTGTACTTATAATCGCCAGACTTATTGCAAAAACCATTTTATTTTTCATATTCATCTTAATATTTACTTATTTTAAGTTCAACACGTCTATTTTGTCGCCAAGCATTTTCAGTCGTTCCGTGTACTGCTGGTCTTTCTTCACCGTAGGTTACAATATCAATTCTTGATGAACTTACGCCATACAACATAAAAACTTGCATAACCGCTTTTGCTCTTCTTTCTCCAAGAGCTAGATTATATTCTGGCGAGCCTCTACCATCTGTATGACCTACCAAATTTATAAACTCTTTTGGATTTTCAACCAAAATTTTAGCATAGTACTTAATGTTTGCAATCCCTTCATCATCCACAGTAAACTGATCATAGTTAAAATAAACAACAGGCTTAATCTCTTTAACTAAATCAGATGGAGAGACCTCTTTACCAGAACCATTAATATCTTGACCACTTAGACTGCCAGATTTATTGACCCCAATTACTTCAACCTGCATTCCCTGGCTTCCTGTACGCTCTGCCCCATCAATCCCAGATTTATTTGAAGATTTTTTTGAACTGCTACTACAGCCACTCAATGCTAAACTAAACACAGACATTGTTATTACTAATAGTTTGTTCATATTATTCATAATTCATTCTCTTTTTTTCAATCTAAAAATGGCCCCCAAGAAGGAGAACGAACTTCCCCATCCCGAGTACTTAAAATTTGTGTTACGCTATGATCAATTGATACCACGGCTAATCTTGCCTTACCTTTATGATTCATCGCATATAGTATCATTTCACCATTTGGCGAAAAGCTGGGTGATTCATCTAAAAAAGTATCCGTTATCACATTAAATTCTTTGGTATATAAATCAAGTAAACCTATATTAAAGCCTTTTCCAGAGTGAACCATTGCGATATATCGACCATCTGGAGAAACGGCAGGATTAGAATTATACCTACCTTCAAAAGAGATTCTTTTTATTTCTCCCGTATCTAAAAATGCTTGAAAAACCTGTGGTTGCCCCCGCTGGTCAGAATTATAAAAGACTGAGCGTCCATTAGGCGACCAAACCGCTTCTGTTTCAATGGCATAATTGCGTGTAATTCGTCTTAATTTTTTAGTTTTTAAATTCATGATAAAAATATCAGCAGAGCCTTGTTTTGACAAGGTCATTAACATCTTTTTGCCATCTTCAGACCAGGCAGGTGCGCCGTTAATCCCTTGATAGCTAGCAATTATTTCTCGATTTTTACCATCTAAACTCTGTACAACGATTTCAGAGCGGCCATTTTCAAAAGTAACATAAGCTAGACTTTTTCCATCAGGTGACCAACTTGGTGACATAATCGGAGAAGCTGATTTTAAAACTGGCTGGGCATTAAAACCATCTGCGTCTGCAATTTCTAAAGTGTATTGATTCTTTTTATCTTTCTTTTTTACCGTAACATAAGCCATTTTAGTGTTGAAAGCACCTCTAACACCGGTTAACTCTTTATAGATTTCATCACTCATCTTATGAGCAACTTGTCTTAAAAAAATCTCAGAAACATTTTCCCAACGTTTTGCAATAACTTCTTTCTTTCTAAGTAAATCTATAAAACGCAATTCAACATTGTAATTGCCATTTTCGTTTAATGTGACCTCTCCAATCATCATGTTATCGATATCAAGCAAACGCCATTCAAGATAGTCAATTTCATCAATAGAAGCGGGTAAAGAAGGTAATTTTTCGTCAGAAACCGCTTTAAACTTTCCACTACGATACAAATCATCAGCGATGACTTTTGCAATATCTGTTTTAGGTACCCCCCCCTTGGTGATTTTTATCGGAATAATCGCTACAGGTATCGCATCATCTGAGCTGTTACTAATTTCGATAATTAAATCTGCAGAAGCAAATGATTGCCACAAAAACAAAAAGATAAAAGCGATAGTATTTTTTTTCATTGTCATAAATTTATAAACTCTTAAGGTTTAACTCTAATCCTTAGATAGGATTAGGGTTTAAATATAAAATCAATTTTACGTTCAAATAATTCTTTTACTGGCGGCTTTGGTAATGGCTGAGAACGATACACAGCCTTTTCTGCATCCTTTTTAAAGGTTGAAGTCGCATACTTATTACAAGCATGTACTTGTACGCTACTGACATTACCCGTTGGTGTTTGTGTAATTGATATTGTACACTGGGCCTTTTCAGAAATCCTAGCAACAGTCTTCCAATTTAGTTTAACAGCAGAAGCAATATTAGAAATATAAACTTCTCGTAAGTTTTGCATCTCTTTCTCTCTGGCTACTTTCCTCTTTTTCGAGTCTTCTTCAGCAATTTGTTTTTGCAACAAGGCTTCTTCTTCTTCCTGCTCTCTTATTAGACGAGCTTGTAAAGCTTCTACTTCTAACTTCTCTTTTTCAGCATTACGTTTTTTTATTTCTAAAGCAATTTTCTTTGATTTTTCTTCAGCTTTTTTACGTTTCTTTTCTGCCTGTGCCACTTTTTTCTTCGCTTCGAGACGCTTTTTTTCTGCTAACTTAGCTTCTTTTTTGGCTTTTTCAGCTTTTTTCTCTTCCACTTTTGTTCGTTTTTTCAACGCAATTTCTTTTTGTTTTTCAATTTTAGCTAAACGCTTAG
>CAYUHO010000143.1:0-4301 GCA_964444445.1 uncultured Piscirickettsiaceae bacterium
TAGTTCCAATAATTAGAGGTGATTTCTAAGATCGTTTGATTCTTACTTATTGAGTACTTTCTTCAAAGCAGATAAACAGAATAAAACATTTTCTTCTTTTGCAGAGAACCCCATTAGACCAATACGCCATGCTTTACCTGCAAATGCGCCTAGTCCTGCTCCGATTTCTAGGTTATAGGTGTTAAGTAGTTCACTACGTACAGCGGCATCATCAGCACCTTCTGGAATCCAAATGGTGTTGAGTTGGGGCAGGCGGTCTGCTTCATCTACGATGAATTCAATTCCCATTTCAGTTAAGCCTTCTTTGAGTAGGTTGTGCATGTCTGTGTGACGTTTCCACGAATTTTCAACCCCCTCATCCATTAGCATAACCAGTGATTCATGCAGTGCGTAAAGTGAGTTTACAGGTGCAGTATGGTGGTAGGCACGTTTTGCCCCTTCACCCCAGTAACCCATCACTAGGTTTAAGTCTAAAAACCAGCTTTGTACTTTTTCTTTACGGTTGCGGACCTTATCAAGTGCCGCTTCATTGAAACTAATTGGTGATAAACCAGGCGTACATGACATGCATTTTTGCGTACCAGAATAAATCGCATCAATACCCCATTCGTCCACTCTTAATTCAGAACCTCCTAAAGATGTCACTGCATCAACAATCGTTAGGCAATCATGTTTATGTGCTAACTCACATATTGTTTTTGCATCAGAACAAGCTCCTGTAGAGGTTTCTGCATGCACAAATGCAACAATTGTGGCATCTGGATTTGCTTTTAGTGCGGCTTCAACTTTATCGACACTAACAGCGGTTCCCCAGTCATCTTCAACGATAATCGCTGTGCCACCCATACGTTCTACATTTTCTTGCATACGCATTCCAAAAACACCGTTGATACAAACGATAACCTTGTCACCTTTTTCAACTAAGTTGGCAAAGCAAGTTTCCATTCCTGCTGAACCTGGTGCAGAAACGGGCATAGTAAGTTCATTTTTAGTTTTAAATACAACTTTTAGCATTTCTTTGATTTCACCCATCATACGGACAAACTCAGGATCTAGGTGTCCGATAGTTGGACGTGCCATTGCCGATAAAATACGAGGGTGAACATCAGACGGACCTGGACCCATTAGAGTACGAATTGGTGGGTTAAATGATTGCATATTATTTTCCTTTTATTTTAGAAATGTCACGATACGATTAATCCGTGTCATAATTTCTTGTTAGTTGTTTTTTGTCCCCAGACAAGTTTAAATTGTAAATTCTATTATCTAAAACGTAAATTTGCACGACTTAATTGATCGACGGATGTGCAGCCCATTAGTTTCATATCTCGTTCAATTTCTGCTCGATATTGACCTAGTGCTCTTTCAACACCTGCTCCGCCGGCAGCTGCAAGTGCGTAAAGATATAGACGACCTCCTGAGCAAGCTTTAGCACCTAGTGATAATGCTTTTAGAACGTGTGTTCCACGTTGAATTCCGCCTTCGCAGATAACATCAACCTTATCACCAACGGCATCAACAATCTCAGCAAGTTGATCAAATGGCGCACGTGAACCGTCTAATTGCCTGCCACCATGATTTGAAACCATGATACCTGTACAGCCAATATCAACGGCTCGTTTTGCATCTTCAACACTCATGATGCCTTTTAAGGCAAAGTGCCCGCCCCATTTTGACGCAAGCTGTTCTGCATCGTCCCAACTCATTGACTGGTCAAGCATGGTAGAAAAATATTCACCAACAGAGACATTTGTATTTGTTCCTGCATCAACATGGTCTTGTAACATGGGTAGTTCAAATTTTGGCTTTGTTAAGTAGTTAATTCCCCACATAGGTTTAGTTGCAAAACTCATTAGGCTGGCAGGTGTTAGCTTTGGCGGGGAGGTAAATCCAGTGCGTAAATCTCGTTCACGATTTCCACCTGTAATGGTATCAACCGTTAGGGCAAGTACATCAAAATTTGCCGCTTTTGCTCGCTCAACCATGCTGTCATTTAAGCCACGGTCTTTGTGAAAGTAGAATTGGAACATTTTTGGAGTATCAATTGATTGACCAATTTCTTCAAGGCTGACCGTTCCTAATGAGGATACACCAAACATGGTGCCATATTTTTGAGCGGCTTTTGAAACACCTCGCTCACCTTCATGGTGAAATAGCCGCTGTAGTGCAACGGGTGATAGAAATAAAGGCATGTCAATTTTTTTACCAAAGATTGTGGTTGATAAATCAACTTTATCGACACCTGCAAGTACATTCGGTATCAAATCTACATCATCAAAGGCAGTTGTGTTGCGACGATGGGTGATTTCATCATCCGCCGCGCCATCAATATAGTTGTAGATTGGAGAGGGTAAACGTTTTTTAGCTAATTTTCTAAAGTCTTGAAAATTATGACATTGATCTAGTCGCATGGTGTTCCTTTAAAATCGAATGTATTCAGGTTAGTTTGAATAGGGTGGTTGAGCTTGATATTGTTGATTGTAACCAGGGTAGTAATTTTGATAATAGCCTTGGCGGTACAAGTAGTCTTGGTATGCTTTGTGTTGCTGTCTTACTCGATTGTTGTAATCTGATTTTCCTTGAGATTTCATCCAAGCATCCATTTGGAGTTGAAAGTCAACATCGAAGTAAAATTTAACCTTTGTATTGTTATCTCCATTTCTAATTAACTTGTAAAACCCTTTAGCATCTTGGAAAAAGTTATTTATGCCATTTTGTCTGTTTCTTTGTTCACCATTATTAAAAAAATTATTTTTCATATTGTTTGACCAGTAGTTTGGTGACCATTGGTTGTTGCTTTGTGCAATAGCAGGATTGGTAATTAAAAGGCTTAATAATAAGATGAGGAACATTATGTTTATTGACAGTAAAGCTTTTTATCATGTTTGTATCTTTAATATTAAATAATTAAAAAGGTTTTTTATTTTACTCTATTGTGTTTGTTCTGTTGTAATTTTACAATCAGTAATCTAAATGCAACTCTAGAGAATATTTATGACAGATTTACAAGCAAAAGCACTTTACTATCATCAAAGCCCTAAGCCAGGTAAAATTGAAACTCGATTGACCAAAGCTTGTGAAACACAACTTGATTTAAGCTTGGCTTATAGTCCAGGCGTGGCTGAACCTGTTAGAGAAATTCAAAAAGATGCCGATAACGCCTATAAATATACGGGTAAAGGAAACCTTGTAGGTGTTATTTCAAACGGAACAGCGGTGTTAGGACTAGGAAATACAGGTGCACTGGCGAGCAAACCGGTTATGGAAGGCAAAGGTATGTTGTTTAAGCGTTTTGCTGATATTGATGTGTTTGATATTGAGGTTGATTGTAATGATACACAGCAATTAATTGATACGATTGCCAATATTGCCCCAACGTTTGGTGGAATTAATCTTGAAGATATTGCAGCTCCACAATGTTTTGAAGTAGAAGAGACATTAAAGGCGCGATTAGATATTCCTGTTTTTCATGATGATCAACACGGCACCGCAATTGTCGCCGCCGCAGGATTAGTGAATGCTCTAGATATTCAGGGAAAACAGTTAGCAAAAGTCAGTATCGTCTGTGTCGGTGCAGGAGCCGCAGGCATTGCTTGCATGAATTTATTGGTTGAGATGGGTGCAAAGAAAGACAATATCACTTTGGTTGATAGTCAAGGGATTGTTTCAACTAAAAGAGCAAGCTTAAATAAATATAAACAAGTATTTGTGCAGGAGACTGAAAAAACAACCTTAGCTGATGCATTAGAGGCAGCAGATGTGTTTTTTGGGGTTTCGGGTAAGGATATTTTAAAACCAGAGATGCTGAAATCCATGGCAGACAAACCTATTGTGTTTGCAATGGCAAACCCAGATCCTGAAATAAACCCTGTGTTGGCGCATGAGGTTCGGGATGATTTAATTATGGCAACGGGGCGAAGTGACTTTCCAAACCAAGTAAACAATGTATTAGGTTTTCCGTTTATTTTTAGAGGGGCTCTTGATGTACGAGCTTCAGAAATTAATATGCCAATGCAAATTGCAGCAGTGAATGCACTGAGTCAACTTGCTCATGAAGCAGTACCAAAAGTTGTATTAGATGGCTATTGTTTAGAAAAATTAAGTTATGGTAAAGACTATATTATCCCAAAGCCAAATGATCCAAGGTTAATTGATGTGATTCCTAAAGCAATTAGTGACGCGGCGATTGCTTCGGGGGCTGCTAGTGTAAAAAATTTAGTTCCGTATTAAAAAAGTATAAAAATAAGAATGATAATGAGTATAATTAACAGGTCTGTTTTTTCTTATTAGTGCCTCCTTAA
>CAYUHO010000144.1:0-4283 GCA_964444445.1 uncultured Piscirickettsiaceae bacterium
GTTATTAAGTGTTTCCTTAACCAGGGTGTTGGTGTATAAACTTCTTGATTTCACCTCTGTGGATTTGAATGCTATCATTGAAGCTTATCCCGATTAAGTACTCATCTCGAACTTTGTTTTTGTGAATAATATCACCTTTCATTGTGATGATATCCGAAAATGAATAGAGGTTAAATTCAAGCTCAATAGCGCCAGTATCTTCACATTCAGATTTAATAAGAATTCGGCTTCCCTCGGCTGACAAGTCTATCATCTTCCCCTCAAATTTCTTTTCATTTACGATGAGGATCACAGGTCTTTCTGTCGGGATTCTTTGTACTGATCTGTTGTCATTCATTTTTTTTGTTCTCAAATATATGTTAAATTATTTTATATTATACATTGATGATAAAAAAGGTTTTGTTATGAAATTTACTCTTTTAGTAGATAATATTAAATGTGGTGGTTGTGCTAGTCATATTAAGGGAAAAATCGCTAGCCTAAAAGGTGTTAGTTTAGTTGAGGTGGATGTTGAAGCGGGTCAAGTAATGGGTGAAATGGATATGGATGTTTTAGCTTTAATTAGAAATACTTTAGAAAAATTAGGTTACCCAGAGCCTGGAACGCAAGATGGGCTAGAGGCACTTGGCTCGAAAGCTAAATCTTACGTATCTTGTGCCATTGGAAAAATCAACAAGGAATAGTTTAAGATGAGTCAGCAGACAATTAATTATGAGGGAATTGAGCATCAAACGGTTGCGCAATTTACCGAAAAAGCTTACCTAGATTATGCCATGTACGTTATTTTAGATCGGGCATTGCCGCATATTGGTGATGGTTTAAAGCCTGTACAGCGTCGGATTATCTATGCAATGTCAGAACTGGGACTGAAGGCTACGGCAAAACATAAGAAGTCAGCGCGTACGGTTGGTGATGTATTGGGTAAATTTCATCCACATGGTGATTCCGCCTGTTATGAAGCCATGGTCTTGATGGCACAAAGCTTTTCTTTTCGTTTTCCTTTGGTGGATGGTCAAGGTAACTGGGGTTCTGTTGACGATCCTAAATCCTTTGCGGCTATGCGTTATACCGAAGCAAAATTATCTAAATTTAGTCAGTTATTACTTGAAGAAGCAGGTCAGGGAACCGTTGATTGGGCACCTAATTTTGATGGTTCGTTAAAAGAACCAACGGTTTTGCCTGCACGTGTGCCACATATATTATTAAATGGAACATCAGGCATTGCTGTAGGGATGGCAACAGATATCCCACCGCATAATTTAGTTGAAGTTGTTAATGGCTGCGTAGCATTACTAGAAAATAAAAAACTAACCTTTGATGAATTGTTTGAGATTATTCCAGGGCCTGATTATCCAAATCATGCCAGTATTATTACGCCTAAGTCCGACTTAAAACGTTTATATGAGACGGGACACGGATCACTTAGACAGCGTGCTAGATATGAAATAGAAGATGGTGTGAATGTTGTTTTTGATGCCTTGCCATTTCAGGTTTCTGGTTCAAAAGTATTGGAGCAAATTGCCAGTCAAATGCGAGCCAAAAAATTGCCGATGGTAGTCGATTTGCGTGATGAGTCTGATCATGAAAATCCCGTTAGACTTGTGGTTGAGTTGCGTTCTAAACGGGTTAATGTTGAATCTGCAATGTTGCATTTGTTTGCAACAACTGACTTAGAAAGAAGTTACCGAGTGAATTTGAATGTAATTGGTTTAAATGGGCGACCACAGGTTAAAACATTACATGGAATCTTGAGCGAGTGGCTGAGCTATCGAATTGAAACGGTCAGAAGACGCTTACAATACCGCTTGGATAAGGTAAATGCCAGATTGCATATTTTGGATGCCTTATTAATAGCTTTTTTAAATATTGATGAAGTGATTGCGATTATCCGTGAAGAGGATAAACCAAAGCCGGTTTTAATGGCAAGATTTGGATTAACTGATCTTCAAGCCGAAGCGGTACTGGAATTGAAGTTGCGCCACTTGGCAAAATTGGAAGAGGTGAAGATTAAAGCGGAGCAAACCGAGCTAGCAAAAGAGCGTGATAAGTTAGAGAAAACGCTTGGTAGTGAAGCTAGAATGCGTACGCTGGTCAAAAAAGAGTTGTTAGCAGATGCTAAGGAATTTGGTGATGATCGACGCTCTCCGATTGAAGAACTTCCCATTGCACACGCAATGTCTGAAAAAGATTTATTACCTTCTGAAGCGATAACAGTTGTTCTGTCCACGACAGGTTGGGTAAGAGCCGCAAAAGGTCACGATATTGACGGTGAATCTTTAAGTTATAAATCAGGTGACTCTTTTAAGGTGCAGGCAAGTGGGCATAGTCGTCAAATGGCTGTTTTCTTGGATTCAACTGGGAGAGCTTATTCCTTAGATGCTCATTCATTGCCTTCTGCCAGAAGTCATGGTGAACCATTAACTGGGCGCTTAAATCTAACGGCGGGTGCAAGCTTTTCCAGTGTTGTATTAGCTGAAAATAAGGAATCCTTCTTGATGGCTTCTTCTGCCGGATATGGTTTCAAAACAGCATTTAAAAATTTGCAGTCAAAAAGTAAAGCTGGTAAAGCCATTTTGTCCGTTCCCAAGGGAGATTCCTTATTAAACCCCGTTGCGATTAAGCAGGATGATTATGTAATGGTTGTGACAGATGAACCAAAAATGTTAGTTTTTAAAGCAGATGAGTTGCCAGAATTAACAAAAGGAAAGGGCAATAAGTTAATCTTCTTACCGAAAGGGGTAAAAGTAACGGCGGTATTTGCCTTTGCTGAAGGCAGTAAGGTTGAGCTATTTGCGAATAAATATTCAAAATCCTTTGGGCCGACAGCAATCTCTGAAGCGCTTGCTAGTAGAGCTAAAAAGGGAATTGTTTTGCCACGAACACTTAAAAAGGTGACCAGCATAAAACTAGATAATAAATAATTGGTTTGTTTATTGCTTTACATGAATTTGTGTATAAACTAGTTTAGAAAAGAAATATTTATGATCTCAAAAATAGTTGCAATAATTGTCATAGTAGGAAGTTTTGTGGGCGGTTTCATGATGGAAGGCGGAACAATGCTTTCATTATGGCACCCAGCTGAATTGGTTATTATTTTAGGTATAGCATTTGGGGTTTTTTTAGCAGCCAGCCCCGTTTTTGTTTGGAAAAAAACGGTTGTTTATTTGGGGCGTTTCTTTATGGGGGGACGTGTCAATAAAAAAGTCTATGAAGAGGTGCTTAACCTACTTGATGACCTGTCCAGATTAGCTCGCAAGCAAGGTATTTTGTCTTTAGAAAAGCATCTTAATATGCCAGAGGAAAGTGATATTTTTGCAGAATATCCTTTGGTTTTAAAACACAAGGAGTTGCGAAAGTTTATTACAGATAACTTTTCGTATCTATTGCTTAATCCGCCAGCCTCTCTCCCTTTTAAGTCCTATTTAGAAGACCAAATTGAAGACATTATTCAGTCGATGATGGAAGTGCCAAAAGTAACTGGAAAGATTGCAGGCTTATTACCTGGCTTCGGGATTGTTGCAGCGGTTATGGGTGTTATTTTAACGATGAATTTACTTGGTGGCGATATGGATGTTGCAAAGATTGGTAGTTCAATTGGGGCAGCATTGGTAGGAACTCTAACCGGGATATTCATTTCATTTGGTGTGGTTGCTCCTTTTACTCATGCGGTTGAAATAATGATTCGACAAGATAGAGCTATTTTTGAAGTTTGCGCTTCATTTCTAAATGCTTTTGCGAATGGGGTTTCACCGAGTATGGCTTATGAGATTGGTCGTCAAAGAATTCCTGCTGAGTTTGAACTTCCGCGTGATGAAGATTAAGTATATGAAAAATAATATGAGAGTAAACGTGGATAAAAACCATGGGTAAAAAACACGAATGTGAGCATGAAGATGCAGCCTGGGAAATTGCACTTGCGGATTTAATGACTGTTCTGATGGTGTTTTTTTTAGTGATGTGGTTGACTTCAATTGTAGATCCGGAGCAACGAAGAATGTTTGTTGAGTCAGTGCTTGGTGAAGGGGGTGGGGCGGACAGCGTTGTTGAAGTTGAACCTATCAATCCTAGAATGGAGTCGACAAAAGCAAAAAAGGATCCGAAACCAGAGGTGAGCACAGAAGAAATTGAGGAAGCGCTTAAGAAAATAAACCCTAAAGATGTTGATATTGAAGAGACGCCCCAGGGAATTAAAATTACATTGCGTTCTGATAGTTTTTTTGAAAGTGGGCGAGCGAATATAAAAGATACAACTCGAGAGCAACTTGAAAATCTAGGCGAAACGC
>CAYUHO010000145.1:0-4268 GCA_964444445.1 uncultured Piscirickettsiaceae bacterium
TAGTTATGTAAGAGTTGATGGGGAGATTTCCTTAGATGGTTCTGCTTCGGCTAATAATGCTGGTAATTCTGAAAATTTAACTTATCAATGGGTTTTATTAAGCTCTCCTTCTGGTAGTGTTGCAATATTAGAAAATGGAACTTCCGTTTCCCCAAGTTTTACGCCAGATATTTACGGTGTTTATGTCTTTCAGCTTATTATTAATGATGGCAGTTTCGACAGCACTCCAAGTACTGTTACGATTACAGTAGGAAATATGCAACCAGTTGCAAATGCTGGTGATGATCGGGTCGTGGAAATAAACACGCTTGTTTATCTAAATGGGAGTGCTTATGATGCTGACCCTGCCGATGTCGACAGTTTAACCTATCGTTGGGCTTTTGCTTTAAAAGATGATGACACTCCTAATATCGCTCCTAGTAGTCATGCTGAATTGTTAAATACTAACACTGCTACCCCTAGCTTTATAGTCGATGAACCTGGTGCGTATTTTGTTGATTTGATCGTCTCTGATGGAAAAGAGGAGAGCGTGGTTGATACTGTAAAAGTGACGGCTACTATACCAATTGTAGATGGCGCTCAGCTAACAGGTTTTTATTTGGGAGATTTTCAATTTATTGCGAATGCTCATGTAGATAATCAACCTGGAAATCCACCAACTTATATGGGGAAGGCAATTAAGCGAATTAACTGGGAGTGGGATTTTAATAATCTTGAAGCTAGATTTCGCTTTGATCAGGGAGACCTTTTTTATATTTTAGCAGATACAACCGTTGGAGCACAATATATCGAGGATCCTGATAACCATCAACCTTCGGATGGGGGAAGGTACATTAATGGTTATCGATTAAGTATTGGAACAGATGCTTATCCAGTGCCTATTACTGTAACAGGCATGGTACCTTTAACTTATGATGGTGGAACTGATGATGGTGGAACCTTATATACAGGTAAAATTGACTTCCAAGTGTTTAATCCATTATTTGCTCATCCTAGAGCGACGCTTGAAATTACTTGGAAAGTTGTTAAGGATGGTAATGAACTAACCATTACCACGATTGATGGGGATGGTAATGGTTTTCCTGGAACGGTTATGGGTGATGCGGATTCTAATCCACCATGGGCAGGTTTTCCATTTCCATTTGAACCAACTTGGAATGGCGTTGCTAGGTTAGATGCAGTTGATAGTAATGGCAATGGTTTGTTAGATTCTCCATCTCTAGGGTTAAATCTTGACCCTGATATTACTGATAATGATGGCGATGGTATTTCTGATATCGATGAGCTAGGTGCAGGGTTTATGAGTAATGATTTTTCTTCCTTATTTTTGCAGGAAGGTCGATTAACTTTTGCAGAGTTTATTGAACTTGACGGTTATGTACATCCTCTCGATTCTGATAATGATGGAGTTTATGATGTTTTTGAACCTGGTGATACTAATCATAATTCAAGTTTAGCAAATGGCTTGCGATTTATTGGTAAGGATGAACAGCATGCTGAAGAGGTGTTAGCTCTAAATCTTTCTGTTGAGTCTGGGACTATAATAAAACACTTGTCCGCAACAGAGCTTCTACCTAGTTCAGGGGGGGCGATAGATTACGGACCTGGAGGAATTAAGTTTGCATTTGATGATACGCCTGGAGCGGAAGTTAACTTTGATTCTGGTCCTATGTTTGCAATTAGGGTTAGTGCTAATGCAAGTGATAAAGTAACAGCAAGATTACAGTTTTTGTCCGTTGTTAGTTTGTCTGCTACACCTGAAGCTCAAAGTTTGGCCAAATCTTCACCACTAGTTGAGTCATCTATTGCTAAGTTACCCGAGAAAATACTGTTATATCGTATTGCAACAACCAATCATGGTTCTAGTAAGACTTATAATGGGATAAGCTATCATCTGCAACCGAAAGATAGTTGGACAAAAATTGATGATTATACGCTAGACCTCCATTTAGAAGATGGTGGCGAAATAGATGAAGACGGGATTAAAAATGGAGAAATAACAACCAGATTTGTTGTTGCCAGTAATAATAGAGGAGACTACCATGTAGAGCCTAAAAATGGTGGGGCAATGAATGGAATATTACTTATTCTACTGTTGTTTTTGGTTAGTGCTAAGGCAATGGCAGAAAAAAAAACGAGTCCAGAAAAAAGTAAAAGTTCGCCTGAGCAGCTACAAGACATAGAAGTAAAAGCTGAACCAGAAAGTGTTCAGCGTGTTGATATGGAATTTGAGCTATTAGAGGTTCCAGGTGGAACTAACATGATTGATTTGGATAAAAAAGACAGTAGTCAATCAACGCTATTTAGCATACTGGATTTTGAACCAGGTGTCATTATGCAAGAGTTCTTTGGTGGTAACGATCAGCCTCGTTTAAATATCCGTGGTTCTGGCATTCAAGATAACCCAGTAAGTCGCGGGGTACAGTTGTTATATGATGGCTTACCTTTAAACCAAGCTGATGGTTCTTTTATTATTGGCTTATTAGATCCTGAACAAGCAATGTTAGTCTCTGTTTTTCGTGGTGCTAATGGTATGCAGTATGGGGCTTCAACCTTGGGTGGTGCAATAAACTTTGTACAAAGAAATGGAGGGAACAGTGGTTCAACTTTACGTTTAGAGGCAGGTTCACAAAATTCATTTAATGGTAGTGTAAGCACAGGTGGTAGAGAGGGTAATTGGGATTATTATATGATTGGTGGTCATGATAGAAGTGATGGCTATCGTAATCATAGTTCTGGTGAGCGTAGTAATTTAATGTTAAATGTTGGTTATCAGCATAAAAATATTGAAAATAGAACCTATTTTCATTTAACCGATAATTCTTTTGAAATCCCTTTTGTTTTACCAAAAGATAGGGCGACAGAATATCCTAAGTTAGTTTTGGGAGAATTGGATGAGCCTGTTGATGTGTATTTTAATGTATTTCAACGTGACCCTTATCGAGATACACAGCAGTATCGATTGGCGAATAAAACGACTATTTGGGGCGAAAATTCAGAACAATCAGTAGGATTTTATGCTGATAAGGTTGATGATGTTTTTAGAAATCCAATTACCAGTGTTGAAACAAAAGCCAAAAATTATGGGGTTGAATATCGCTATAAAATATTTGTTGAGGATAAGCCTGAGATGGTATCAGATAATTATCAATTTTCATTATCAGCAAATTATGGCGATATGCCACGAAAATATTTTCCGATTAGCCGAGTGGGAGAGAAAATGGCTCGCACAGATTATTTAGACTTGGAAGCTAAAAATTTGGCGGCTGGTGTGCAGGCAATGAATAATATAACAAGTGCTTTACAATTAGTTTCTTCTATCCAGTGGGTTGCAAATGAACGAAGCATTAAAGACAGACAAATTCCTGGTTTATTAGATAGTGAATTTTCTTACCAAACACTTAACCCTAAAATAGGGCTTGTTTATAATTTAAACGATCACAATCGATTTTTTACTAATATCAGCCATAGTTCTGAAGCCCCTACTTTTTGGCAACTTGTTATAAATAGAGCTTCTCCTGTTCATACCAATCAAGTTGTGTTTATTAATCCTTTAGAGTCGCAGGAAGCAGATACATTTGAAATTGGAACTGTCGGAAAATGGCAAAGTTTTGAATGGCAGTTTAATTATTACTATTCATGGATTCAAGATGAATTGATTTCAGAGATAGATGATGACTACGGGGTTAATGGCCGTACCGTTAATTATTCTGACGAGACAACGCATGAAGGGGTTGAATTACTATTGAGTACGGATGTATTTGATGACTTGATGCTTGATAACGATAATCTTGCTGTCAAGACGGTTTATAACTATGCTGACTATAAATTTAAGGGTGGTCGTTTTGACGGGCTGGATATTGCAGGAGTTCCTAAGCATTTAGTTCATGCAGAGGCAAAGTATAGTTTTGGAGATGGTTATAGTATTACGCCAAATGTAAGGTGGCAACCAGAAGATGCTTTTGCGGATCATGTCAATTCTGCCATTCAAGATGCTTATACTTTGTGGGGTTTAAAGCTCGCTTATAAAAGCAAAGATGATCTATTGATTTTTGCCAGTTTTGATAATTTAACGGAAGAAGTTTATCAAACCAGTTATGTTATTCATGGTTCGGCAAGAGATGATAACGGCGGACTGGTTCCGGCTTTTATTCCAGGAGGAGGCTTTAATTTTTCAGCCGGGATTGTTTTAAAATGGTAAAAACCTTACTAAAATAAAGGGTTATAAGTAAAAGTCATTTAAATAAAAATGTTTTTTGATTTGATAA
>CAYUHO010000146.1:0-4254 GCA_964444445.1 uncultured Piscirickettsiaceae bacterium
GTAAATTATGTGAATTTAAAT
Organism: uncultured Piscirickettsiaceae bacterium; assembly: GCA_964444445.1. Lineage (GTDB taxonomy): Bacteria > Pseudomonadota > Gammaproteobacteria > Thiomicrospirales > Thiomicrospiraceae > Hydrogenovibrio. Next base: position 22 of record CAYUHO010000146.1, read on the forward strand.
ATTTTTATTGTACATTCCAAGGTGATAAAGTTGAAGCAGAAATGGAAGGTGCATTTAGTGCATTTCATGCCCTACATGAAGCGAACCCTTTTGATGCCTTAATTATAATTCGTGGCGGAGGAGCTAAATTAGATTTACAACCATTAAACAGTTATAAACTTGCCAAAATGATTGCTGAAACTAACCTACCCGTTATGACAGGAATAGGGCATGAACGAGACCAAACCATTTTAGATGAAGTCAGTGCCGTTAAATTTGATACCCCTAGTAAAGTCGTCAACGCAATTGTCAACGCCATCTTTTCATCCGCACAACAAGCAAAACAAAACTGGTTTTTGATTGAAAAATCAAGCCAAATTTATGTACAAAAACAAAAACAGTTAATGACTGAATTAAATCAAATTATTACCCACTCTAGTAAAACACTTATTCAGCAACAACAACAAGCTTTGTTACCATTAATTATGCAAGTTGAACAACTATGTAAGCTAGCTATAAATAAACAAAAAAGTGAAGTTAAACAACTAGATAGCACTATAAACCTACAAACAGTTTCAATATTAAACCAACAAAAAGAACAGTTAAATTATAGTAAACATATTATTAACACCACCCCCAAAATAATGATAGAAAGAACTAAAAATCAACTTAAACAAGCAATTAGCTTTATCTTAAGTTCAGGAGTAAATAGCCAGTTAAATAGAGGGTTTACAATGATTTTAGACCAAAAAGGTAACCCCCTAACAACAACCAAACAAGCCAAGCAAGCTAATAATTTTAAAATTAAATTTAAAGATGGCACAATTAACGCCAAAATTAAGGATTAAATATGAGTGACAGTTACCAAAAAAACTACGACAAACTACAACAAATAGCACAAACGCTATCACAATCAGAAAATATCGACATAGATCAACTCGTGCCAATGGTTGACGAAGCAACACGAGCCTACACCCTATGCCAATCACGCATAGAAGCGGTAGAAAGTGCCTTAAACAAACGGCTAGATAAAACAGATACCGATGACTAAAGCAACCATCTACCACAATAGTCGATGCTCAAAGAGTAGGGCGACACTGCAAATACTCAACGATAATAATATTGATGTGCAAGAAATCTACTACCTAGAAACACCGCCAACAGAAGAAGAGCTAGATAAAATTGTAACAATGCTCAATATAGAAGCCATTAGTCTAATTAGAACAGGTGAAAAAACATTCAAAGAACTAGGGTTATCAAAAAAGGATAACAAAACCAATCAAAAATGGATAACCATTATGGTTAATAATCCAATTCTAATCGAAAGACCCATCGTAATAGCCAACAACAAAGCTGTTATCGGCAGACCACCAGAAAAGGTTTTAGAAATAATAACTTAACAAAGCAGATGTAAAAAGTTTAAAATGACTGATAATGATTATCAAAGAGTACAGTCATGACATACATTGTTAAAGTTGACCGACAAGCTAAAATCATCAATTATCTTAAAAACGCACCTTTGCCAATTAAGACTTTAAGGCTGGCTAATAAATATAAAGTCAGTGAAAAAACAATAGAAAGAGATATAAAAGAACTCTCTAAAAAAAGAGGTGCGCCTTGGCTTATTCATGGCAAAGAAATAATACTAGACCAACATAAAAAAAACACCGTAAAACTAGAAAACTATTGGCTAGAAAAATCAGAAGTTGAATCACTCTTTACACTTAATCAAATAATACAGCAACTCATACCAGGTACACTTAGCCAACAACTTGAACCCTTCAAAAATATAATTGAAAAATTACTTACCCCTAACAATCAACAACATTCGATTGGCGAAAAGGTAAAGCTTATCGAAATTTCAGATAGAAAAGTCAGCATTTCAGTTTTTCAACAAATTACACAAGCACTATGGGAAAACCAAAAATTGGAAATAGAATTTTGGAATAGACATAGAAATGAAACAACAACCAGAACAATTTCACCACAAAAATTAATAAGATACAAAGATAACTGGAAGCTAGATGCCTATTGCCATCTAAGAAAAGAATTAAGAAGCTTCTCACTAGAAGCAATCAAAAAAACCACCATTCAAACAGAAAAAGCCAAAGAAATAAGTGAAGACAAATTACAAGAACACTTCCAATCAAGTTATGGGATATTTGCAGGAACAGCCGACAAGATAGCTATTATTAAATTTAGCGAATACATCTCAAAGTGGGTTCAAAGTGAAAACTGGCATCCCGAACAACTAGGCTATTTTAAACAACAAAACTACCACCTAGAAATCCCCTACAAACACGATCAAGAACTGATTCAAGACATCCTAAAACACGGCGAACACGCCCATGTTATTCAACCCAACGAGCTAAAACAAAAAATAAAAACAATCATCAAAGCAATGACAAAAAACTACCAATGAAAAGTCAGGACAGGTTTTGTCCAAACTCAATGTTAGACTGATAACAAATTAAACAAACGAGAATAACATTATGGAATTTCTAATTTTAGTATTAGTAGGTTACGGAATATTTTGGTTTATTTTTAAATTTCCATTAGTAGCAATACTACTTGCCATACTGGGAATAGATTGCGGAGAATAACATGAAAGAAGAAAATTATTTAAAAGAGTTTTAGCTGCAACTGGTACAAGCTTTGGACTAGGCTTTACTACAAATTCGTTACAGGCAAAAGTGACAAAAACAGTAAAATTACAAAGCTCACCCATAGCAGGGTTTCAGTTTTATAAAGGTCAAAAAAATTGGCTTCAAATAAAAGAGAATGACAATGTCACCCTAAAAGCTGAGCCAAACAATAAGTTCGATAAAAATGCGGTTGAAATCTACTGGCAAGACCAAAAATTAGGTTACTTACCAAGAAATCAAAATTACGCTGTAAGTCAGTTATTAAAAGCAAATAATTTATTAAATGCAAAAATAGTTAAATTGCAAAACAGCACAGACCCTTGGAAAAGGATTACCGTTGATATTGAAGTATAAAGCCATTTCAAGGAAAATGCTATGGAACAGCTAACGGATTTGAAAGCCATATTGCATTCTAAAAGAGCCAATATATACTACCTTGATAAATGCCGTGTCATGCAAAAAAATGGCAGAGTATTGTATTTGGCTGAAGAAAAATCCGAAAAACAATATTGGAATATTCCAATTGCAAACACAACCGCTATCTTATTAGGTGCAGGCACATCAATCACACAAGCCGCTGTTAGAATGTTAGCCCAAGCTGGTGTCATGATAGGATTTAGCGGAACAGGAGGCACACCCTTAATTTCCGCCAACGAGATAGAATGGCTATCACCCCAAAGCGAATATCGGCCAACCGAATATGTACAAGGTTGGATGAGGTTTTGGTTTGACGAACAAAAACGCCTAGCAGTCGCAAAACTGTTTCAAGCCCAAAGAATAAACTACCTAGAAAATGTTTGGAGCAAAGATACAGATTTAAAAGCACAAGGGTTTTCAATAGACAACCCAATTTTAAAAAAGTCAATCGACAAATTCAACAATAGAATAAGAACCACTCCAAATGTAACTGACCTGCTATTAAGTGAAGCCGAATTTACCAAAACGCTTTATAAAATAGCCGCGCAAACAACAAATCAATCTGACTTTACCAGAGAACACGATGCAACAGATATTGCCAATGAATTTTTAAATCACGGTAACTACCTAGCCTATGGTTTAGCCGCAACAACCCTTTGGGTACTTGGAATACCACACGGGTTCGCAGTCATGCACGGCAAAACAAGAAGAGGCGCATTAGTCTTTGATGTAGCTGATTTAATAAAAGACACCCTAATACTCCCCTGGGCATTTATTTGTGCAAAAGAAAAAGCAACCGAACAAGAATTTAGACAACAATGCCTACTAAATTTTACCAAACACAAGGCACTCGACCTAATGTTTGACACCGTAAAAGAAATGAGCAAAAAAGGGCAACAACTATGATGGTCACATTCGTTTCACAATGCGAAAAAAAATCTCTCAATAGAACACGCAGAGTGTTAGACGCATTTGCAAATAGAATAGGAACAAACACATGGCAAACTCCAATCACCAAACAAGGTTTAGATGCTGTGAAAAAGCTACTAAGAAAAACAGCCAGTAAAAACACAGCAGTAAGCTGTCACCAACTAAAATCACGCACAAGAACTGAGTTATTATGGGTAGTCGGCAATAATGGAATTGCTACACTAAACCGACACAAAGAAATGAGATAATCTCACCACTTTGA
>CAYUHO010000147.1:0-4208 GCA_964444445.1 uncultured Piscirickettsiaceae bacterium
GAGAAAACAGTGATTTGGGGTAGTAAATTATTAGAAACATTATCCGCCGATTTAAAAAAAGAATTTCCTGATATGCAGGGCTTTTCTGTCACAAACCTTAAATATTGCCGTTTATTTTACAATTATGCTCCAATTCGTCCCCAAGTTGAGGACGAACTAGAAAATAGTCAAAGTCCCCAAGCTGGGGACATATTAAACCAACTAAGCAATAATGACTTATATCAACAGATACGGCGGATTCCGTGGGGACACATTAAACTTCTTATTGGAAAAATCAAAGAGAATAAGGAGGCGAAATTTTACATTCATCAAACCATAGAAAATGGTTGGAGTCGTGATGTATTGGCACTGCAAATAAAATCAAACTTATTTAAGAGACAAGGGAAGTCAATTACAAATTTCAAACAAACATTACCTCGTCCGCAGTCGGATTTAGCACAGCAAACGATAAAAGATCCCTATGCTTTTGATTTTTTAACAATGACACAACCCTATAATGAAAGAGATGTTGAGCTAAAATTGATTGAGCATATTTCTAAATTTCTATTGGAATTGGGAAAAGGCTTTGCCTTTGTTGGACGACAATATCATATTGAAGTGGATGAATCGGATTACTATATTGATTTGCTGTTCTACCATACTAAGTTGAAGTGCTATGTGGTTATTGAACTTAAAAACACAAAATTTATACCCGAATATGCAGGCAAGCTTAACTTTTATCTATCGGCGGTAGATAGTTTGGTGAAGGCTGGGGATGACAATCCTACTATTGGAATATTACTGTGCAGAAATAAGAAAAAAATTGAAACAGAATTTGCTCTACGGGGTGTATCACAACCTATCGGGGTCAGTGAATTTACATTAACCGAGGAATTACCAGAAAATTTGAAAGGCAGTTTGCCTACCGTTGGTGAGATTGAAGCAGGGCTTGAGGAAAAAGAATCCAATGAGTAAGTTTACCGAAGCAAAATTAGAGCAGGCTTTTATTGAGATTTTAGAAAATGAGGGCTTTGTGCATTGCTTGGGTAATACGATTGCCCGAGCAGATGATGAAGTGTTGATTGAGCATGATTTGAAAAACTATTTGCTCGCTCGCTATAAAAAAGAACAACTGACTGAAATTGAAGCTCAAACGATTATTCTTCAATTAAAAACCTTGTCATCAAGCGATCTATACGAATGTAACAAAAAAATAATGCGTTGGTTGGCGGATGGTTTTATTCTTAAAAGAGAAGACCGCACACAAAAAGATATTCATATTGAGCTGATTGATTATTCCGCTCTTCCACCACAAAAACAAAGCAATAATTTAGATAATATTGTTGCAGAAGAACAAGCTAAATACGGCAAAGACCATAATATCTACAAATTTGTCAACCAATTGGAAATTATTGGGTTAGAAAAGCGCATACCAGACGGCATTATTTATATTAATGGTTTGCCTGTTGTGGTATTTGAATTCAAGTCTGCTATTCGAGAAGAAGCCACAATTCATAATGCTTTTGAACAATTAACCCTTCGCTACAAAAGAGATATTCCTGAACTTTTTAAATACAATGCTTTTTGTGTCATTAGTGATGGCGTTAATAATAAAGCGGGTTCATTTTTTGCCCCTTATGAGTTTTATTATGCTTGGCGTAGGGTTGCAGGGCTGGCAAAAGATGTAGATGGCATAGATAGCCTATTTACTCTTGTTCAAGGGATGCTGAATCAAAATAGGCTAAAAGATATTATTCAAAATTTTATCTATATTCCCGATACTTCAAAAAAAGATGAAAAAATAGTTTGTCGCTATCCTCAATATTATGCAGCTCGCACACTGTACAAAAACATTAAAAAAGCGGAGAAATGCCTTGATGGTTCTGGGGGAGACGGAAAAGGCGGTACTTATTTTGGCGCAACAGGAAGTGGCAAAAGTTTTACGATGCTATACCTCACTCGCCTATTAATGAAAAGTGAGCATTTTGAAAGCCCAACTATTGTACTGATTACCGATAGAACCGATTTAGACGATCAACTTTCAGGACAATTTACCAATGCTAAAAATTTTATTGGTGATAGTAATGTAAAAAGTGTAGAAAGCAGGGCTGAATTAAGAACTTTACTGCTAGGCAGAAAAAGCGGTGGTGTTTTCTTAACTACTATTCATAAATTTACAGAAGATACTGAATTGCTGACTGAAAGAACAAATGTCATCTGTATTTCGGATGAAGCACACAGAAGCCAAACTAATTTAGATCAAAAAGTAAAAGTCACTTCCAAAGGCGTTAAAAAGACGTTTGGTTTTGCCAAATACCTGCACGATTCATTACCTAATGCCACTTTTGTCGGTTTTACAGGCACACCAATTGATGCCACTTTAGATGTATTTGGAAAAGTGGTGGATAGTTATACGATGACTGAATCGGTAAGGGATGAAATCACCGTAAGAATTGTTTATGAAGGCCGTGCGGCCAAGGTCGCTTTACACAATAGCGAATTAGAGAAAATTGAAAAATATTATGAAAAAGCAGCTGAAGAAGGGGCGAATGAATACCAAATAGAAGAAAGTAAAAAAGCCACTGCCACAATGAATTCTATTCTTGGAGACCCTGACCGCTTGCAAGCCTTAGCAGAGGATTTTGTAAAGCATTATGAAAACAGAGTTTCTGAAGGTTCTACAGTAAAAGGTAAAGCCATGTTTGTTTGCAGTAGTCGTGAAATTGGCTATGAATTTTACAAAAATGTTGTTGCCATAAAGCCTGAGTGGGCAGAAGTACGCATTGCAGAAGAAGGAGCTGAATTAACTGACAAAGAGAAACGAGAAATCAAACCGATGGAACGTATCAAAATGATAATGACCAGAGGTAAAGATGACCCCAAAGAAATGTATGATTTACTCGGCACAAAAGAGTATCGCAAAGAGTTAGATAGGCAATTTAAAAATGAAAAATCCAATTTCAAAATAGCCATTGTGGTAGATATGTGGCTAACTGGTTTTGACATCCCTTTCTTAGATTCTATCTACATTGACAAACCAATCAGACAACACAATTTAATTCAAACCATTTCACGAGTAAACCGAAAATATAAAGGGAAAAACAAAGGTCTGGTTGTTGATTATATTGGCATTAAAAAGCAGATGAATCTTGCTTTAGCCAAATACAATAAAGGGGATGAAGAAAACTTTGAGGATATTCAAGAATCTTTGATAGTGGTTAGAAATCATCTGGATTTATTAGCCAAAGTCTTTCATAAATTTGATAGTTCAAAATATTTTCGTGGTTCAGCATTAGAGCAGTTAAATACATTGAATATGGCTGCTGAATATGTGCAACGAACCAAAGAGCTTGAAATTCGTTTTATGGGCTTGGTAAAACGTTTAAAAGCAGCTTATGATATTTGTGCAGGTAGTGAACAATTAACACAAATCGAGCGAGATTATACCCATTTTTATTTAGCAGTTCGCTCAATTGTTTTTAAGCTAACAAAAGGAAATGCACCTGACACAGCACAGATGAACGCCAAAGTTAGAGAAATGATAAAAGATGCTTTGGAAAGTGATGGTGTACAAGAGATATTTAAACTTGGCGATGAAGCGGAAACTGAACAAGATCTTTTTGATGAAGATTATTTGGCTAAAATTGACAAAATAAAATTTCCAAACACCAAAATAAAGTTACTTCAACAACTCTTGGCAAAAGCCATTGGAGAGATAAAGAAGGTCAATAAAGTAAAAGGAATTGATTTTTCAAAAAAAATGCAATCTTTGGTTGAGAAGTACAATGAGAGAAAAGAAGATGATATTTTGCGTAGTGAAGTCTATGAGGAAATGGCAGAGCATTTAACCAATTTGATTTGGGAAGTACAAAAAGAATTTACCGCAGGAATTGAGTTGGGAATTGATTTTGAGGAAAAAGCTTTTTATGACATTCTGAAAGAGTTGTGTGTTAAATATGATTTTAGCTACCCAGAGGAAAAACTTATTGACTTAGCAAAAGCCGTTAAAGATTTAGTTGATGCTCAAGCTAAATTTCCTGATTGGAATAAGCGGGAAGATATTAAATCAGCCTTAAAAGTCGGATTGATCTTATTGCTGGATGAACACGGTTATCCGCCTGTGACGCGAGATGAAGTTTACAAGGATATTTTTGAGCAAGCGGAAAACTTCAAGAAAAATAGAGCAAAAAATGTATAACAAAAACATGCACTCGGACAAAATAAAGCTA
>CAYUHO010000148.1:0-2591 GCA_964444445.1 uncultured Piscirickettsiaceae bacterium
TAGGTTATCAGCCAACTCTTGCAGAAGAGATGGGGATGATTCAAGAGCGTATTACATCAACAAAAACGGGTTCAATTACTTCAATCCAAGCGGTATATGTACCTGCGGATGATTTAACAGATCCAGCTCCAGCGACAACTTTTGCTCACTTAGATGCGACAGTAGTATTGAACCGTGCGATTGCTGAAACAGGTATTTACCCTGCGATCGATCCACTGGATTCTACCTCTCGTCAACTTGATCCGCTAGTTGTTGGTCAAGAGCATTATGATGTTGCTCGTGGAGTTCAGCAGACGCTACAACGTTATAAAGAACTTAAAGACATTATCGCTATTCTTGGAATGGATGAGCTTTCAGAAGAAGACAGAGCATCCGTTGCTCGTGCTCGTAAGATGCAACGCTTCTTCTCTCAGCCTTATTTTGTAGCAAAAGTATTTACAGGTGAAGATGGTCGTTATGTTTCTCTAAAAGAAACGATTCGTGGTTTCAAAATGATCATTAGCGGAGAATTAGACAGTGTACCAGAGCAAGCATTTATGTATGCGGGTGACATTGACGAAGTTCTTGAAAAAGCTAAGAAATACGAAGGTTAATTGATTATGGCAGTCTCAACAATGCAAGTAGATATTGTAAGTGCAGAAGGTTCTATTTTCTCTGGTAAAGCGGAAATGGTTTTTGCACAGGCTGCTAATGGTGAGGTAGGTATTTTACCTAACCACACCCAGTTTTTAAGCTCGCTGAAACCTGGTCCTGTTCGTGTTGTAGCTGGAGATGAAGAAGAACACTTCTTTATTAACAGCGGTATTATTGAGATTCAACCACAAGTGTTGACAATCTTAGCTGATACAGCAATTCGTGCAGAAGACCTTGATCAAATAGCAGCTGAAGAAGCCAAGCGACAAGCTGAAGATGCGATGGAAAATGCTAAATCTGAAACAGATATTGCAAAAGCCCAAGTTGAATTAGCTGAAGCAGTGGCACAAATTCAAACGCTCACTAAATTAAGAGATCGTTTGCATAAAACTGGATTAGCTTAATAATCATTAGTTTTCATTTTAAAAAAGCACCCTCGGGTGCTTTTTTTTTGCATCAAATAAATTATGAATAATAGTGTTATTGCTATAAAATATTTTAAATACATCAAAATGATAAGGAATCATTAAATGACTGTTAAAGTTGTAATTTTAGCCGCAGGTAAAGGCTCTAGGATGCGTTCGAAACTGCCTAAGGTTCTTCAACCATTAGCATCGGTGCCTTTATTAGGTCATGTGATAAATGTAGCAAATACGCTAAATGACAGTCAAATAATCACGGTCATTGGGCATGAGGCATCCAGGGTTAAACAAACATTTCAATCGCAAGATAATATCACCTATGTTGAGCAAACTGAACAACTAGGTACTGGTCATGCTGTGATGCAAGCTGACCAGCATTTTAGTGATCAAGATGTTGTTTTAATTTTATATGGTGATGTACCACTTACTAAAACGGGTACATTAGAGGATTTATTAGGTTTGGTTTCTGCTCATAATCCACTCGCTGTATTAACCATTACCCTAAAAAATTCGACTGGTTATGGACGAATTGTCCGTAATTCACATCATCAAGTTCAAATGATCGTTGAAGAAAAAGATGCAAGCCCAGAAGAAAAAAGTATTAAAGAAGTTAACACAGGCATTATGGCTGTAAAAGGCTCTTTTTTACGAAAATGGTTGGCTAATCTAGCCTGTGAAAATGCTCAATCTGAATACTATTTAACCGATATTATTGAAATGTGTGTGAACGACGGTTTTGATGTTGCCACAACTGAGCCAACATCAGAGATTGAAGTACTCGGCGTTAATAATAAATCACAGTTACAGAATTTAGAAAGGGATTATCAGCGCCAATTAGCTGAAGTAATTATGGAGCAGGGTGCAACCTTAATTGATGCGAACCGGATCGATATTCGCGGACAATTGACTGTTGATCATGATGTGTTAATTGATGTAAATACCATTTTTGAAGGAAATGTAAGTTTAGGTGATGATGTACAGATTGGTAGTAATTGTATTATTCGAAACAGCACAATAGCAAGTGGAACAATCATCAAACCATTTTCACATATTGATGGTGCCACTATTGGTAAGGATTGTGAAGTAGGTCCTTATGCTAGAATTCGTCCAGAAAGTGAATTTGAAGGCAATGTTAAGGTTGGAAATTTTGTAGAAACGAAAAAATCCTTAATCGGAAAGGGATCTAAAATTAATCATTTGAGTTATGTTGGTGATACTCAGATGGGTGAATTCTGTAATATTGGTGCAGGTACAATTACCTGTAATTATGATGGGGTTAATAAGCACCAAACTCAAATTGGAAATCATGTTTTTGTTGGTTCTGATACTCAGTTAATTGCACCAGTCAATATAAGTAGTGGTGTTACAATCGGGGCGGGATCGACAATCTCCAAGGACATTACGCAAAGCGGGCTAACATTATCGAGAAGTAAGCAGGTTTCAATTAGAAATTGGCAAAAACCTGTTAAGAATAAATGAGATGTTTTACCCCCCCCTGGTGTTTTTTTCGATAAATTTATCTAAGGAGACACTGAA
>CAYUHO010000148.1:2691-4187 GCA_964444445.1 uncultured Piscirickettsiaceae bacterium
TAGCCAAGTTTCCACCTGCTTCGTTATCATTTTTTATGTTATCTAGATAGCATTTCAAAATGATGCCTTATAGGTGAAAACTTGGCGTTGCCAGAAATTAAGTTAGTTGTTCAGTGTCTCCCTAAGGATTGTAGTTGATATATTTACAAATAGAACCTCAGAATGTAGAACCTTTTAAGGAATTTTTAATCGTAAAGGGTTGGGATATTGCTTCGCAAGAAGGCGGACAAAGCAATTTTATTGGTTGGGCTTATATTATTCATATGACAAAGGAGCTTGATGGTAAGCTTGCTGAAGCCTGGTTGCACTATTCTGAAAATATGAGTGAAAAAGAATCTCACATTGAACTTAATATTACTGCTAAAAATGAACTCACAATACAGTTAAAAGAATTTAATGAACAAGTTTAATGCCTATATTTCACTTGCAAGGCTAGACAAGCCTGTTGGGATTTATTTGGTTTTATGGCCTGCCTTGCTAGCCTTGTGGTTGGCAGCGGATGGATTCCCGGGTTGGCATTTATTGATTGTTTTTATATTAGGCGCGATACTTATGCGCTCGGCGGGTTGCGTCATCAATGACTATGCGGATAGAAATTTTGATGCGCATGTTGAACGCACCAGTTGTAGACCTTTAGCAACGGGGTTGATTTCTGTCAGGTCGGCCTTTATTTTTTTAGCAATTTTATGTTTACTGTCTTTGTTACTTGTTTTAACGCTTAATTTTGCCACAATTATCTGGTCATTTGGGGCAATTGTTTTAGCCTTTTTATACCCTTTTATGAAAAGACACACCTATTGGCCACAAGCCTTTTTAGGCGCTGCTTTTGCTTGGGCTATACCGATGAGTTTCGCAGCGGTTGCTGGAACTGTCCCTATCTCAGCATGGGTTATTTTTGCATCCACTATGGTTTGGGCAATTATTTATGATACAGCTTATGCAATAGGGGATAAAAAAGATGATTTGAAGTTAGGAATAAAATCTACGGCAATTTTATTTGGCCGCTACACTAACCAAATAATAGGCCTTTTTCAATTGTTATTATTAATGTTGTTAATTTGGCTTGGTTCATTGTTTGAACTAAAAACAGCTTATGACATCAGTTTATTACTTGTTTTGATGATTTTTTTATATCACCAGTTCCTTTTGGCGAAAAAGCAAGATGCATTAGCATTCAAGGTTTTTTTGACAAACCATTGGGTATTTTTTATTTTATGGCTAGGCGTATTGATTGATAAAGATATTTTGACCTCAACCCAAACGTTGTTGCATAGTTGAAATGCTAGCTTACATAAATCGCTCACAGATGATAGTTTTTATAATGAGTGGTTTATTTAGTGTTTCGTTGCTCGCAGAAAAGACTTCCCCTAACTCAATTAAAAAGTATTATCTAGAAGATACTGAAGTTGAAGTGATTAAGGAAAATCTACCTTATTTAGATAAATTTCAAAGTTACTTAGGTTCATTTGTTGATGAAACAGGAGTATGGGTAGATG
>CAYUHO010000149.1:0-4153 GCA_964444445.1 uncultured Piscirickettsiaceae bacterium
GTTTGCATTTGAATCATGGGAAATCTCCATTTAATTCATTATTTACAGATAGCACTAAAACCACCAGAGCATTTAGTTCCAATTTAATTGGCTTGAACGCTAAGGCGGCTTAAATTTTCAGCGTATTATACTGAATTTGTTCTAAATTACAACTAGTTTAAAAACTAGAAGTTATAAAGGTGCTTTTTCGTTAATTTCAACTAAAGTCCATGACTTATTTTTAGAAATTGGCATACACTCTGAAAGAGTTACTTTATCACCAACACCTGCTGAATTATCAGCATCATGAGCCATTACTTTTGTTGTTCTTTTTATAAACTTTTTGTACTTTGGATGTTTAACCGTTCTAGTAATAGCAACGACGATAGACTTATCCATTCCATTACTAACGACAACACCTGAAGTTGTACGTGCTTTTTTATCTACTGCAGTCATGATTATTTACCATCCTTTTGACGAATAATCGTTTTTACTCTAGCAACTGATCTACGTACAGACTTTAACTGTGCCGTATTTTTTAATTGACCAGTCGCATGTTGCATTCTTAAATTAAACTGCTCTTGCAAAAGAGAAATTAACTCATTAGCTAGTTCTTCAGTAGACATTTTATTTAAATCTGCTGTCATTTACATCACCGTTCTTGTAACAAATTGTGTCTTGAAAGGGAGTTTAGCCGCAGCTAACTCAAATGCTTCACGAGCAACATCTTCCTTAACACCTTGCATTTCATAAAGTACGCGACCAGGTTGAACTTGAGCTACCCAATATTCAACTGACCCTTTACCTTTACCCATACGAACCTCAAGTGGCTTATTGGTTATTGGCTTATCAGGGAAAACACGAATCCAAATTTTAGCGCCACGCTTAACTTTTCGAGTCATAACACGACGACCTGCTTCAATCTGACGCGAAGTCATACGACCACGCTCCATAGCCTTAAGACCAAACTCACCGAAGCTTACTTTGTTACCAACGTTTGCTAGACCGCGATTGCGACCTTTATGCATTTTTCTAAATTTTGTACGTTTTGGCATCAACATAACAAGTATTCCTTTTAGTTACGGCTTTTTTTGCCTTTTGGTTGTTTCTTGTTGCTAACCATAGAAATTTTTTCTAGTTTCTCACCTTTAAAGATCCAAACTTTTACACCAATTTTCCCATAGGTAGTATCTGCTTCAAATGTTGCGTAGTCGATATCAGCACGCAAAGTGTGAAGAGGAACTCTTCCCTCACGATACCATTCCGCACGTGCAATATCTGCACCATTCAAACGACCAGAAACATTAACTTTAATACCTTCTGCACCAATACGCATTGCATTACCAACCGCACGCTTCATCGCTCTTCTGAACTGAATACGTTTTTCAAGTTGTTGTGCAATACCTTCTGCTACTAATTTAGCATCAAGCTCAGGCTTTTTAATCTCTTCGATATTGATATTGACTGGCATTCCTGTTTTTGCAACAAGAGATTGCTTAATCTTCTCAATATCTTCACCTTTCTTACCAATCACCACACCAGGGCGAGCAGTATGAATTGTGACACGAATACCATTGGCAACACGCTCTATAGTAATCTTACTTACTGATGCGTGACTTAACTTAGCTTCTAATTCTTTACGAATTTCTATATCACTAATTAAAAAATCAGCATAGTCTTTGCTGTTTGCATACCAACGAGCATTCCAATCTTTTGTAATTCCTAAACGAATCCCAACTGGATGTACTTTTTGACCCATACCAATTCCCCTTACTTATCGCCGACAGTGACAGTTATATGACTTGTGCGCTTAAGGATTCGATTACCTCGACCCTTTGCTCTTGCACGCATACGCTTCATGATTGAACCTTCATTTACATAAGCGGAAGTTACCTTCAACTCATCAATATCAGCACCTTCATTATTTTCAGCATTTGCGATTGCAGAGTTAAGCACCTTACCCATTAATTGGGCAGCCTTCTTATCACTGAACATTAAAATATTTACCGCTGTCTCAACGTCTTTGCCACGAATCATGTCCGCAACTAAACGTGCTTTTTGAGCAGAGATACGTGCGTATTTATGTGTTGCACTTACTTGCATAATACTCTCCTATCTCGCTTTTTTGTCAGCGACGTGACCACGATAAGTACGGGTCATTGAAAATTCACCAAGTTTATGTCCCACCATATTTTCTGAGATATAAACTGGTATGTGTTCTTTACCATTATGAACGGCAATAGTCAGACCAATCATGTCTGGAAGAATCATAGATCTTCTAGACCAAGTTTTGATTGGACGCTTATTACCAGATTCTTGTGCCTCAATCACCTTCTTAACAAGATGGTGATCAACAAAAGGTCCTTTTTTAACTGAACGTGGCATTCTGCTCTTCCTTATTTGTTTCTACGACGTACGATCATATTGTCAGTACGTTTATTACTACGTGTCTTCTTACCTTTGGTAGGAACACCCCAAGGCGTAACTGGATTACGACCACCTGATGTACGCCCTTCACCACCACCATGCGGGTGATCAACTGGGTTCATAGCAACACCACGTACCGTAGGCCTTACACCTCTCCAACGAGTTGCACCAGCTTTACCAAGCTTACGAAGCGAGTGCTCAGAGTTACAAACTTCACCAATAGTCGCTTTACACTCAGCAAGGATTTTACGCATTTCACCAGAACGCAACTTAACCAAAACATAAGCCCCATCCTTACCAGCTAACTGCGCAGAAACACCAGCACTACGTGCAATTTGCGCACCTTTACCAGGACGCATCTCTAATGCATGCACAACTGTACCAACTGGAATATTTCTTAATGGCAGACAATTACCTGCTTTAATTGAAACATTTTCACCAGATTCTACAACCGATCCAGCTTCTACACCTTTAGGGGCGATAATATAACGCCTTTCGCCATCTGCATATTTTAGTAATGCAATGTGAGCTGAACGATTTGGATCATACTCTAAACGCTCTACAGTAGCAGAAATCCCGTCTTTATTACGCTTGAAATCAATCATACGATAGTGTTGTTTATGCCCACCACCATGATGACGAACTGTAATCCTACCGTTATTATTACGACCACCAGTCTTAGATTTCTTTTCAAGCAATGCTGCGTGAGGCTTCCCCTTATGCAACTTTTCTTCAACGATGCTTACTACAAATCTACGACCTGGAGAAGTTGGTTTTGCTTTTCTTATAATAGCCATCAAAATTCTCCTTATTCTGCACCAGCGAAGTCAATTTCTTGACCGTCAGCCAGACGCACAATCGCTTTTCTAATATCGTTACGCTTACCAACACGACCTTTAAAGATTTTTTTCTTACCTTTAATATTGATCATATTGACAGATTGAACCTTAACATCAAACAAAGATTCGACAGCCTTTTTTACTTCAGGCTTCGTCGCAGTTGGCACTACTTTAAATACATAACGCCCTGAAGCGTCTGCCATGATCGCTGACTTCTCAGAGATATGTGGTGCCAACAAAACTTTTAAAATACGCTCTTGACTCATACTAAACTCTCCTCAATCTGCTTAATAGCTGCTTGAGTAACGACAACTGACTCGTATCCAACCAAGCTTACAGGATCAAGTGATGTTACATCACATGAACCAGCGCTATATAAGTTACGACATGCAAGATATAAATACTCATCAAAACCTTCAGTAACGACTAAAACATCCTTAACACCATCGAGCTTAGCAAGCTTAGCATTAAATTCTTTAGTTTTAGGCGCTTCAACACTAAAGTTGTCAACCACAATTAAACGACCTGTGCGTGCTAGTTCAGAAAAAATTGAACGCATTGCACCACGATACATTTTACGGTTTACTTTTTGTGAAAAGTCTCTATTATGACCTGGAAATGCACGACCTCCACCAACCCATATTGGGCTGCGAGAGGTACCTGCTCTTGCGCGACCAGAACCTTTCTGCGCCCAAGGCTTCGCACCACCGCCACTAACGGCAGCTCTATTCTTTTGTGCTTTAGTTCCAGAACGTGAACCAGCCATAAAAGCAGTAACGACTTGGTGTACCAGTGACTCATTAAATTCAGCGCCAAACACACTTTCATTAACAGATACTGTACCATTCTCTTCACCGCTTGATAATTCTATTAATTTTAAATCCATCATGCTCACCTTACTTGATTGC
>CAYUHO010000150.1:0-4139 GCA_964444445.1 uncultured Piscirickettsiaceae bacterium
TACACCAATTGCTGTAGCTGCATAAATGTCCGCAATAAATTGAGCTTCCATCTAGATTACTCCATAGTAGTTAAATATGTAACTTTTCAGTTACGTTAAAGTTAAAAAGCTTTTTACCCAAATCGTTTTAATTATTTAAAAAATCAGTAAAACTTTGAAGCAAGGTGCCATATACCTTTTTAGTATCCTTATCTATTAAAACAAGGATACCAGCGTTCTTTCCAATTAATAATTAGTGATCAGCTTCTGAAGCCATTCCTAAATATACAATTGTTAGCACCATAAAGATGAAGGCTTGAAGTGTGATAACCAACAAGTGGAATATCAACCAACCCAAGTCCAACAACACTTGTAGTGGTGCCCAAAAGAACGTAGCAGCACCTACTGCTAAAGTTCCACCAATCAAAGCGATTAGTAGGAATACGAGTTCACCTGCAAACATGTTTCCGAACAGTCGCAAGCCAAGAGAAAGTGGCTTTGATACTTCTTCAATTAATGTCATCAAGATATTGAAAGGAACGAAGAACTTACCAAATGGGTGGAACAAAAACATTTTTGTAAAGCCCCACAGACCTTTATTTTTAATATTAAAATATAGAATTAAGGCAAATATACTGATTGCCATTGCCATCGGTGTATTTAAATCCGTTGTAGGCACAACTTTAAGGTGTGCATGGGGATCACCAATTGCCAATTGATACAGGTAAGGTAACAAATCTACAGGAATCAAATCCATAGCATTCATCAATAACACCCATAAAAAGATAGTTAACGCTAGAGGAGCGATAAGCGGGTGATGCCCAGGAAAAGCATCTTTTACATTAGAGGATACAAAATCCAAAATACTTTCTACAACATTTTGAAAACCACCTGGTGTTCCAGACTCTAAACGCTTTCCTAGACGCGCTGCCGTAAAAACAATCAACGCACCCAATAACGCACTAATTATGATGGTATCCATATTGAAAGTCCAAAAACCTTCTCCGATATGGCTGTTGGTTAAGTGGTGCTGTATATACTCAACAGTACCCAGTTTTTCCGTACTCAAAGCTTTTCACTCCTCAGTCAGTAAGTCGACGCTTTCCTGTTAGATTAAACACCTGTCCAATTTGCATCAACACAAAGGTTAATACGACAGGCATTGGCTCTAACCCTAAAAGCGACAACCCTAAAACAAATAACACAGCTAATAGAACAAATCTAACAACTGCACTCATATATAAAATCATTATACCCGTTTGTGGGCTTTCCGATGCTTTATTGTTCGCTTTTTTAAAAGTTAATCCAAGCATCAAAACATTCAACACGCCCACAAAGAAACCGTACAAAGCCGAATTCAACAACCCCTGAAAGCCAAACACGACTACCGCAAGTAAGCCAATCACAACCTGTATTTTCAAGGGGCTAGATAAAGCATTCATACTCACTTACTTCTCTTTTTTTCATCGGTCACACCCAGGTCCATTAAATCCATTTTTTCTAGTAATTTATTAACCTTCATAATACCACCAACAAAGCCTAACATTCCACACCCTAGCATAAACAAAGGCGTGGTTTCGAACCACCAGTCAATAGCAAACCCTACAATAAAACCAGCTATAATCATACTAGTAAACATCGAACCAGCACCTAATAATAAAAAATTAAGGGCTGGCTTTTTTTTTCTCTTAGATGATTCTAAAACTTTTTTTGGTAAAATATCATTACTCATTATCTTAATGAAACTCCAATTTTAACGGCGAAAATAATAATCTTTTTTCGCACTAAAAGCTAGCTAAATTTAATTTATTTTCAACTTAAGGTAAACATAACCCTAATTTACTTTCAGTTCAGCAAGGATTCTATTTAAATCTTCTTCTGTTTTATAAGAAATCTCTATTTTTCCTCTGCCCGTTTTACTATGATTAATTTTAACTTTTGTTGAAAGCTTATCCGCCAACCCACTTTCTTTGTCTAAAATTAGCTTTGGTACAATTAACTTTTCTTTTTTCTTTAGTCCAGATGGCACGATAACATCCTGAACAGCTTGTTCCATGTCTCTTACCGTCCATTGTCTTTTAATCGCCTTCACTGACAATTCTAATTGCATTTTTTCAGGTAGCGTGACGATTGCTCTTGCATGTCCCATACTTAATTCACCTAAATGAATATGCTCTTGTATTTTTTCAGGCAATTTAAGCAACCTTAGCAAGTTAGTAACCGTCGCACGCGAGCGACCTACTGCATCGGCAACACCCTGTTGATTAACATCAAACTCTTTCATCAACCTTTTTAAGCCTAGTGCTTCTTCAATTGGATTTAAATCTTCTCGCTGAATGTTCTCAATCAATGCCAGTGCTAGCGTTGTTTGGTTATCTGCCTGACGAATTACAACAGGAACCGTCGTTAAGCCTGCTATTTTTGCGGCACGCCAACGGCGTTCACCTGCAATTATTTCAAACTTATCATCTGCTACACTTTTAACAACAATTGGCTGAATAATACCTTGAATCCGAATAGAGTCCGCCAACTCTTCTAGTGCCGCCTTATCAAATGTGTATCTAGGCTGATAAACGCCTGGCAACAAACTATCAACCGAAACCTTATCAATTCTTAGATCTGCAATTGATTTTCCAGTCTTCTGCTTGGCACCGAATAATGCTCTTACGCCACCTTGGCCCATGCCAGTCTTCTTTGCCATATTAACTACCAACCTTTCTAATTAATTCATTCGCCAATGCTAAATAAGCAATTGCTCCGTGAGAACTGATGTCATAATCTAATATTGACTCGCCATGACTCGGCGCCTCTGCTAACCTTACATTTCTCGGCACAATCGTCTTTAATACTTTCATCCCAAAATGCGTAACCAGTTCATTTGATACATCATTTGCTAAATTGTTGCGTCTATCATGCATTGTTCGTAACAAACCATCAATTTGTAAATTAGGATTTAACTCTTCTTGCACCACCGAAATCGTGTCCATCAAAGATGACAAACCTTCTAATGCAAAAAACTCACATTGAACAGGTACCAAAACACCATCTGCCGCAACAAGTGAATTAATAGTTAACATACTCAAAGAGGGAGGGCAGTCAATAATTATAAACTCATAATTCGACTTTATTGATTTTAAACGATTCTTAAGTTGAACCGCCCCATTTTCATCATTCAATAAAACGACTTCTGCACCCGTTAACTCGGTATTTGCTGCAATTAAGTCAAGGTTTTCAACCGTCGTTTTAAGCACAACTTTCTCCGCAGAAACACCCTCAGACAACAGTTCATAAGCAGAAAGCTCTAATTGATCTTTATCAATACCGACCGCAACAGTTGCATTACCTTGCGGATCCATGTCTATCAATAGCACTTTTTTATTCATTCGAGCGAGAGCCGCGGCAAGATTTACACTAGAAGTGGTTTTACCCACGCCCCCTTTTTGATTTGCTAAGGCAATTATTCTACCCATTTATATACTTTTGCTCTTTTTAATTGAA
Source organism: uncultured Piscirickettsiaceae bacterium (assembly GCA_964444445.1). Lineage (GTDB taxonomy): Bacteria > Pseudomonadota > Gammaproteobacteria > Thiomicrospirales > Thiomicrospiraceae > Hydrogenovibrio. Next base: position 3,478 of record CAYUHO010000150.1, read on the forward strand.
TAAGCGTGCGTTGTGCATTTAAGTTTGGTACGGATAAATCAAAAACATTGGTTATTTTAGCAAACTCTGGAACTGCCGCCAACTCCTCTTGTGTTTTTTGTGATTTCATCGCCCACCAACTACCATCTTCAGTTAATAAATGTTCGGTTAGATTTAACATGTCATCTAAAGCGGTAAATGCCCTTGAGATAACGCCGTCATATTTTGTTTCGGGGGTATATTTTTCAACTCGTTCATACAAAACTTGTACATTATTTAAACTTAATTCCGCTTTTGCTTGAATTAAAAAACGCGTTTTCTTACTATTACTGTCCAACAAATCAACCCGCATTTCAGGGAACAAAATAGCCAGAACAACGCCTGGCAAGCCACCGCCAGTCCCTACATCTATCATGCGTTTAGTCTTTAACACCAAAGGAGCAACCATAAGGCTATCTAAAATGTGTTTAGTAAACATTCCATCTAAATCACGAATAGAAGTAAGATTATAAACCTTGTTCCACTTCTCAAGTAAGAACAAATATTCAACTAACCTTAGCCCCCCCTGGTGATTTTTATCCAGACCCAGTTTTTCTAATTGAACTGTTATCTGTTCTAAATATTTTTCTTTCATCATTTTTTACTATTATGCTTTTTAATATAAATTAACATGATTGCTATCG
>CAYUHO010000151.1:0-4136 GCA_964444445.1 uncultured Piscirickettsiaceae bacterium
GAAGCGGGAAGAAACACAGAGGATCTAGCTTAAATCTCTGCTTTAATACCCCCCCTGGCGATTTTTGCTTAAAAAGGCTCTCCTTTAGGGTGCAAAGGTCTCTAATAAATTTATTTGTTATCAGATAGTTAAGATTAATTAAACTTAATTAAACTTTGCCCCGTCATTTCTTTAGGTTGCCCGATCTCCATCATATTGAACAAGCTTGGAATAACGTCACACAATGCACCGTCAGCTTGTAGCGTGACGTCTCTGTTTCCATAATAAACTAATGGAACAGGGAAGGTTGTGTGAGAGGTTAAAGGCTCATCATTCTCAACATCATACAGCAGTTCCATATTACCGTGGTCAGCGGTAACAATGGCTTCACCACCCACTTCTTTAAGGGCATCAAGGATTTCTCTCAGCGCTTGATCAACCGATTCTGCGGCTTTAATACAGGCATCCAAATCTCCAGTATGTCCAACCATATCTGGGTTAGCAATGTTGCAAATAAAGGTATCAAATTTGTTTGATTTGATTGCCGCAACTAGTTTTTCAGTTAGCTCTGGTAAACTCATTTCTGGCTGTAAGTCATAGGTTGCAACCTGTGGTGAAGGAATGAGTGTTCGGAATTCACCCTCATTAGGTTCATCTACTCCGCCATTGAAGAAAAAAGTAACATGCGCGTATTTTTCAGTTTCGGCAATTCTTAACTGGGTTAAACCTTTTTTGGCAACATATTCACCATAGGTGTTTTTTAGTTTTGATGGGCGGTAGGCGATTAAAGCCCCAAATTTTTCGTAACTTTTTTTGTACTCCGTCAGGGTTACAAACTCAGAAAGACGAGGTACTCTGCAACGGTGAAAATCAGCAAAATCTTCGGCAATAAATGCCTTCGTTAATTGACGGGCTCTGTCAGAACGGAAATTCATAAAAATGATTGAATCACCATCTTTAATTTTACTTGTTTTACCATTTTTATTGGTAATCGCGGTTGCCTGAATAAATTCATCTGTTTCTTCACGTTCATAACCGTCTTCAATGGCTTCGGCGGCTGAAGAGGCTTCAAACTCAGCTTCTCCGCAAGTGATTAAATCATAGGCTTGGTGAACACGATCCCAACGATTATCCCGATCAAGTGCAAAATAGCGACCAACCACTGAAACAATACGACCACAATCAATTTCTTGCATAAAATGCTCGAGTTCTTCAATGTATTTTAAAGCGGACTGTGGAGCGGTGTCGCGACCATCAACAATTACATGTACGAGTACTTTAGCACCACGTTCACCCGCCATTTGAATTGCCGCTTTGATATGATTGATGTGCGAGTGAACGCCCCCGTCAGATAGTAAGCCGATGATATGAACTTTGTGGTCTCTGTCTGCAGCCGAGTCAATTGCCTTTAACAAGGCATTATTTTGAAAGAAACGACCATCATCAATATCTTTTTGAATTCTGGTTAATTCTTGATAAACAACACGTCCTGCGCCCAAATTCATGTGGCCTACTTCTGAATTTCCCATCTGACCTTCAGGCAAGCCAACTCTTGTACCCGAGGTCGTGATTAAAGTGGTAGGATGATTTTTAACTAATGAATCCCAGTTTGGCGTGCTTGCAATCGAGATTGCATTGTAGGAATCATCATTGTTTTGTCCCCAACCATCCAAAATAATTAAGCCAGTTGGTCTTCTTTTAATAGTGGTTTTTTTGCCTGTATTCTTCATCGATATCATCTCATTTACAAATTTTCTTTATTGTAACGAGTTTCACTGGTAAAATCACCGCTCATTAAATATATCCCCAAATCCTAAGATAGGAATTGGGCATATAGCGTCACTCCCTTTGCTCTATGGGCTTATTAAAAATGCCCGTCGAACCTATGGGTGCGACTAAGATTTTTAACAACCCCCTAGAACAAAAGGGCATAACACTCTATATCCAAATCCTATCTTGGGATTTGGGGTATGTAAAGGAAAATGAATGTTTTTAGAGTTTGTTGAGGAACAAATTTTTTTGTTTGTGGCTTTAGCGGTTATTGCTGGAATACTGATTTCAAGTTATTTTGGTGATAAGTTAGCAGGATATAAAACCGCCACAGCTGAAGAAGCGGTAAGTTTGTACAATAAAGACGCCAAGGTATTTGATACCAGAACCAGTGCCGAGTTTAAATCAGGCTTTATTGGGGAGGCGGAGAACATTGATGGTAACAGTATTTTAGCAAGGCTAGAAAAGTTATCTTTCCCAAAAGATGGTGATATCCTATTATATTGCCAATCAGGTGGGCGCTCAGCAAGTGTTGCTAGAAACCTAGTTAAAAATGGTTATACACAAGTTTATAATTTATCAGGTGGGATTATGGCATGGCAAAATGCCGGTTTACCTGTCAATAAAGCTATTTCGAAAAAAAAGCAAAAAAAGCAAAGCAAAGAAAACAAAGGAAAATAAAATTGGCTGATATCGTAGTTTACACAACAAATTATTGTCCCTATTGTAATATGGCAAAAAAATTATTAGACTCAAAGGGGTTGGAATATACGATAATAGACGCTTCTGATCCAGCTGTTTGGCAAGAAATGGAACAGAAGTCGGGAAGAAATACCGTGCCACAAACCTTTATCGGTGGTACACATGTTGGTGGATTTGACGATTTATCCGCAGCAGATAAAGCAGGAACCTTAGACGAAATTATTAAAAACGAGAGTAAATAAAATGGCAGAAGAGAAAAAGACGGACACCGCTTCAAACGGTGAAGATAAGCAAAATTTTAGTATTCAAAAAATTTATACAAAAAATGTATCTTTTGAATCACCGAATTCACCGGAAATTTTTCTTAAGCAATTTAAACCACAGTTAGATGTTGATTTGAATATTGAAGCAAAAGGGCTTGAAAAAGGCGTGCATCACGTTCTTATTCGAGTGACTGCGACCATTAAGGTTGAAGACAAAACGGCATTTCTTTGTGAAGTAGAACAGGCAGGTATTTTTGCAATCAGTGGTTTCCCAGATGCAGACCTACAATATTTATTAGCGGTTGGTTGTCCGAGCACGCTTTTCCCTTACGCAAGAGAAGCCGTTTCAGATTTAGTTACAAAAGGTGGTTTCCCACAATTGCTACTTGAACCAGTTAACTTTGATGCCATGTATGCAAGCCACGTACAAAAAGCACAAGAGACTGGCCAATCAACGGCTACAAAGCAATAAGATGGAAAAAGTAGCTGTCCTCGGAGCAGGTGCTTGGGGGACTGCTCTAGCTACTCACCTCGCTAAAGCTGGGCATGTTGTCACGCTTTGGTCATACTCAGCTGAAGATGCACAGCAAATGAATGCTGAACGTGAAAATATACGCTACCTAGCAGGTTTTCCGCTTCCAGCAAATCTTCATGTAACTTCTGACTTTACAATGGCAATACAACAGGTTGATGCTATTCTCGTCGTCGTCCCTAGTAGTGCTTTTCATGAAACCTTTGTTAAATTACAAGCAGCAAACCTAGAAAAAAGCGTTCATATCGCTTGGGCAACAAAAGGTTTAGAGCCTGAATCAAAACGCTTATTACACGAAATTGCAGAAGAACTACTGCCTGACAATAACGGCTTTACTGTTCTTTCTGGCCCTACTTTTGCAGTAGAAGTTGCCAAGGGTTTACCAACTGCAATTGTGAGTGCTTCGCCTAATAAACAAGAAGCGAAATACTGGGCAAGCGTAAATCACTATCATAATTTCCGTGCCTATACTCAAACGGATATTACTGGGGTAGAAGTTGGTGGTGCCTATAAAAATATTATCGCGATTGCGACAGGTATCAGTGATGGCTTAGGGATGGGCGCAAACGCAAAAGCAGCGATTATCTCACGTGGGATGGCAGAAATTACCCGCTTTGGACAAAAGATGGGCGCTGACCCTGTCACGCTAATGGGCTTGGCTGGTTTAGGGGATCTCGTCTTAACTTGTAATGACGATCTGTCACGTAATCGCCGTTTTGGGATGCGTATGGCAAAAGGTAATACCGTCGAACAGGTAGAAGCAGAAATTGGTCAGGTCGTTGAAGGTGTAAAAGCGGTAAAAATTATTAATGAATTGGCAAAAACGCTAGATTTGGATTTACCGATTGCCAAACAAGTTTACAAACTCGTTTCGGGTAAAATCACAACCC
>CAYUHO010000152.1:0-4133 GCA_964444445.1 uncultured Piscirickettsiaceae bacterium
TTTTAGCTCAAATGACAATGTGATTGAAGATTTTGTTGCTACTCTTAGCTACAACAACGGTGTTCAAATATATGCAGCTAATGTAGATAAATTTAATCTGAATCTACCAGCTGGTAACTATTCATTAGCACTTTCTGGAGACTATGGTTCTTACGGTCTTTATTCTTGGGGTGTTTCTCCTGTACCAGAACCTTCAGTGTTAGGTCTAATGTTTGGTGGTTTAGGTCTTGTTGGTATGATTGCATACCGTGCAAGAAAAGCTTAATACCGAATAAGCCCTGAATTAGTCCTAAAGTTTATTTTGGGATGAAGTAAAAAGCACCGTTAGGTGCTTTTTTTGTTTTTAGAAAATAGTTTTTTATTTAAATTCTCAAGGAGAAAGAGTTTATGCCCCCTTGGTGATTTTTGTTTTGGAAATTTATTTATTAGTCTGGTTTGTAGGATTTAAAGTTTATGACTTGATTTTTAATTTCAATATACTCTGCTTTAGGTCGCCAATCGCCTACTACCCAACGTTTTTTTTGCTTTCCGTTTAAATCAAATTTATGTAAAGCAGGTTGATGGGTGTGCCCGTGAATGAGGTGTTCGCTTTCAGGGTATTGTTGGTAAACTTGTTCTACTGCTTTTTGGTTAACATCCATGATTTGATTGGTTTTGTTTGCGCTAGCTTGTTTAGATTGTTTGCGCATTTTTTGACCAATCTGGATTCGTTTGTTTTTTGGTAATTGTAAGAACAGCCATTGAATAATTGGGTTTCTGAACCACTTCCGCATCATTTGATAGTGTTTGTCGTCGGTACATAGCTGATCACCATGTAATAAGATTACCTTTGTTCCTTCTAGTTCAAGTTGGCAGGGTTGTTCAAGTTTGATGATTCCTGTTGCTTGCCAAAATTTTTTGCCCATTAAGAAATCACGGTTCCCGTACATTAGATAGATTTTAAGACCATTATCCGTTAGTTTTTTAAAAAGTTGAATGACAGTTTGGTATTCTGGGATACAAATATCATCACCAATCCATATCTCAAAGGTATCACCGATTAAATAGAGAACTTTAGCTTTACTTGCTTTGGATTGTAGGAAATGATAAAAGTTTTGGTTGATAGGGTGCTTATCATCTGGAAGAAGGTGAATATCAGCAGTGATAATAACTTCTTCCATTGTGGTGTGTCCTTAGTTATATTCAGTCGTCTTCGGTAACGATAGTTTTTTCAATAATAACATCATCAACTGGTACGTCTTGATGACCACGGCGGTTAGTTGTTTCAACCTTTGCCATTTCATCTATCACCTCTAATCCATCTGTTATTTGTGCAAAAACAGCATAACCCCAGCCTTGAGTGTCTTTGCTAGTGAAATCAAGAAAAGCATTGTCAACAAGGTTCATAAAAAATTGAGTTGTCGCTGAGTGTGGGTCCTGTGTTCTTGCATAGGAAAGCGAGCCACGCAGGTTTTTTAAACCATTATCTGCTTCATTTTCAATTGGGTCACCAGCAGGCTTTTCTTCCAACCCTGGTAACATTCCACCACCTTGAACCATAAAGCCAGGAATAATACGGTGAAAGATCGTGCCATTGTAAAAACCGTCCATTGCATAATGCACAAAATTTTCAGCGCCAATCGGTGCGTTTTCGTGATCAACTTGAATGGTAATGTCACCTTTATTGGTTTTAAATACGACCTGTGTCATGGTTACTTTTTCTCCTTGTTTTTAATTTGTTGATAGGTCATGCCACCAATATGGGTTGCTTTTAGGATAATAACGTCTTCTTGTGGAACGTCTTTCATCCCGTTGCGAAATCCGGTTCTAACCTGTCTTATTTTGTTGACTACTTTCATGCCTTTAATTACTTTACCAAAGACAGCGTAACCCCAGCCACGACCTTGCTTTTCTCTAAAATCAAGAAAGCTATTTTGTGAAACGTTAATGAAAAATTGCCCTGTCGCTGAATGCGGGTCACTGGTTCTTGCCATTGCAACCGTTCCAATTCGATTATATAAGCCATTGTCGGCTTCATTTAGAATCGGGGCATGGGTTTTCTTTTTTGTGAAGTCTTTTGTAAATCCACCACCTTGTACCATAAAGTTTGGAATGATTCGATGAAATATTGTGCCGTCATAAAATCCTTCGTCAACGTAACTCAGAAAGTTCTTAACTGAAATGGGTGCTTTGTTATAGTCGAGCTCTAAAACGATATCACCCATATTGGTTGAAATTTTAACTTGCGGAGCATTATTGTCTTTTCCATCTTGCGCATTTGAAGAACAAGAAATTAATAAAACAATTGAACTGAGGATCGCAATGACATTTTTACGAAACATGATTTTTCCTTTTCCCTGAAAATAATTATGCTTATTCTATCATTGAATTTTTATCGATAATGTTATAATTCTCAGATTATGTACCAGATATAGAGTAGACGAAATGAGTGAGATTGAAGCAGTTGTTGATGGGGTTGAAAAACCGACTAATTTTATCCGTAATATTATTGATAAGGATTTATCTCAACAGCTACATCATGCGATAAAAACAAGATTTCCCCCTGAACCAAATGGTTATTTACATATTGGTCATGCAAAATCAATTTGCTTGAATTTTGGCTTAGCAGATGATTATAAGGGTGATTGTAACTTACGTTTTGATGATACGAACCCTACTAAGGAAGATGTCGAATATGTTGAAGCAATTAAACAAGATATTCAATGGTTAGGATTTGAGTGGACAGGAGAGATTTGTTTTTCTTCAAATTATTTTCCAAAATTTTATGACTATGCAGTGGAGTTAATCGAAAAAGGTTTGGCTTATGTGGATTTTTCATCCTCAGAAGAAATGAAAACCATGCGTGGAAATCTGACAGAAGTTGGTATAAACAGTCCTTATCGTGACACCCCCCCTGGTGAAAATTTAGCACATTTTAAGAAAATGAAAGAGGGTGAATACAAAGAAGGTGAATGTGTTCTAAGAGCAAAAATAGATATGTCCTCAAGCTTTATGTGTATGCGTGATCCTGCCATTTACCGCATTAAGTTTGCGCATCATCATCAAACAGGGAATGAGTGGTGTATTTATCCTATGTATGATTTTGCTCATTGTCTATCTGATGCGATTGAAGGGATTACACATTCATTATGTACGCTAGAATTCCAAGATAACCGCCGTTTGTATGACTGGGTGTTGGAACATATTAATGATTTTGATAAGCCAGAACGCCCACATCAATACGAGTTCTCTCGCTTAAATTTAGAATATACAGTCATGTCAAAACGCAAGCTACATCAGCTAGTTGATGATGAGTTGGTTACTGGTTGGGATGATCCTAGAATGCCCACCATATCCGGCATGAGACGAAGAGGTTATACACCAAATTCAATTCAAGACTTTACTGGTCGAATTGGGATCTCAAAAGTAGATAGTATGACTGAAATGGATATTCTTGAAGCAAGTGTTCGCGATGATTTAAATTCTGTTGCGCCAAGAACTATGGGGGTGATTAACCCAGTTAAAGTGGTCATTGAAAACTATGAACCCGCTGATCAGGTGGAGACAATTCAAGCGCCTGTTCACCCTCAAAATGAATCAATGGGTAAGCGAGAAATACACTTTAGCAAACAGCTTTATATTGACCGTGATGACTTTATTGAAACGGCTCCGAACAAAAAATGGAAACGACTTTCCATTGGTAAGGAAGTGCGCCTTAGAAATGCTTATGTGATGAAAGCAGAAAGAATTGAGTTAGATGGCAATGGGGAGATTTCGACCATTTATTGTAGCTATGATCCGGAAACCCTCGGAAAGAACCCAGCAGATGGACGAAAAGTTAAAGGGGTTATTCACTTTGTAGAAGCAACAACCGCTGTTGAAGCTCAATTTAACCTATACGACAGGTTGTTTACAGTTGAAAACCCTGTAAAAGAAGAAGATTTTGAATCGGTAATTAACCCGGAATCTTTAGTGGTTAAAAAAGGCTTTGTTGAGCCTAGCATGAAAAAAGCAGAAGTAGAAAAGAGTTATCAATTTGAACGAGAAGGTTATTTTTGTCGTGATAACCAAACAACGGAATTAGTCTTTAATAAGACGGTTGCATTAAGGAGACACTTAACAACTGATTGAAATTCTGCGTGGACTTCTAGCCC
>CAYUHO010000153.1:0-4020 GCA_964444445.1 uncultured Piscirickettsiaceae bacterium
CGTGCATTTTAGCCAGTAAAAAATAATTGGCGGTTGTTAAGTGTTTCCTTAAGGGGACACTGAATACCGCTAAGTAAAAACAAAGGTTTTAAAAAATAACAGATGATTAGAATAATTCCGCGTCTTGATATTAAGGGCGCAAATTTGATTAAGGGCGTCAAACTAGAAGGTTTACGTAAATTGGGTTCGCCTAATGAATTTGCTCGTGCTTATTATGAACAAGGAGCAGATGAGCTGTTATATATGGATGCGGTGGCTTCTTTATATGGCCGCAATAGTTTGACGGAGCTGATTAAAGAAACGGTTAAGTCGGTCTTTATTCCGATTACGGTAGGTGGTGGTATTCGTTCTTTGGATGACGCTCGAGAGATTTTACGTGCAGGTGCGGACAAAATAGCGATTAACACTGCGGCGGTTAAAAATCCCGATTTAATTAATGAAATGGCTGAGACCTTTGGCTCCCAAGCAATTGTCTTGTCAGTAGAGGCGATTAAACAAACCGATGGTATTTGGTTGGTATTTACCGATAATGGACGTGAGCATACTGGACTTAATGTTGTTGACTGGGTGCAAGAAGCGGTAAAGCGAGGTGTTGGTGAGATTCTGCTAACCTCCGTTGACCAAGAAGGTGGACGCAAGGGGTATGATTTAGCGTTAATTAAGGCGGTTTCTGATGTTGTAGAGGTGCCTATTATTGCTTCAGGTGGAATGGGGATTGCTGAGCATGGCTTGCAAGCGGTTAAACATGGTGCGGATGCGGTTTCTATGGCGGATGTATTACATTTTAAACGGAATACAATTGGTGAGATACGTGTAAGCTTTGTTGATGCAAGCTTTGATGTACGACCTGTTGAATCAATTAAGGCAAGTTTATGAGTTTTTGGAATCGAACAACCCCATTATTTTTACCTGATATTGGTACCTATTTTAACCAAGACATTGAACAAGCCATGTTGATTATAGATGGTTTGGCGAAAGCGGGCGTGCAAACGATTAAGGGTGAAATTTTACAAACGGCAAAGATTTGTTTAAAAGCGGAACTCTCAGGCAATGAAAAGTATTTTGGACATCAGTCAAATAGTTTTGTTGAAGAAAACTATCGTGTTTTGATTGAAAGAAAAGTCATTTCGCTAGAGACTTATCGTGAAATATTCGACTATGCTAAACAGCAAGGCATGGATTTAATTGTCTCGGTCTATGATTTTGAAGGGGCAGATTTTGCAGTGGAAATCGGTTGTAAAGCGATTAAAATTGCTTCGTCAAACATTACTCATCAAGCATTAATTGAATACGTGGCAAGCTTGGATATCCCAGTGATTATCGATACCGGACATTCAACCATTGAAGAAGCTTCACGTGCTGTAAATTGGGCAAAAGATAAAAATACAAACTTAGATTGTTTAATTGAGCACAGCCCAAAAGGACCGCCCAATCCCGTTGAACAACAAAATCTTAATTTTATGAAAACACTTGGTGTAGCTGTGAATTGTCCATTTGGTTTATCTGATCATCATGGTGGGGAAGAAATGTTGTATGCTGCAACGGCGATGGGTGCAAAGGTTCTGGAAAAGGGAGTTTGTGCCGATGAGATGGGAGATGAGCAAGATGGTGGGCATGCCATGCCGCTTTCGCAGGTGAAGGCAGTGCTACAAAAAATCAATAACATTGCGGTTGCAATGGGTGATGGCGTTCGTTATTTACCAAGGGAAAGAGATAAATATGTATCTCGAATGGGTTTAGTTGCAAAAACTAAGATTACTTCTGGTGACAAATTAAGCCTTGAAAATGTAAGTTTTGCCTTTCCTGCAAAAGGAATTAAAGCGGAATATTGGTCAGAAGTGTCTGAGCGAACAATTAACCAAACACTCCAAGCTGGGCAGGTTATTAGCTGGTCGGATTTACAACCTTAAATGTCTTGGTTGCCCCACACACCAGCGCATTCAGGAATGACTCCAAAGGATTCCGTGTGGGAACCGCTCGATTTAACTTCCCAAACTACCCCCCCCTGGTGTTTTTTTCTTAAAAAATACCCTCAAATAACTCAGGTGTTGCAATTGGAAACTGAACATGAATTTCCCTTTGGATTTTATCGTGTGCAGGGTAGGGCGTTTGATTGGTTAGTTAAATTCATTACTCCATTACAGGCCGAACGTCATTTACAAGCAAATGATGTTAATTTGTTTTTACAGGATAAGTTTTTAAATGTATCCTGTTTGCTGGATGGCTTTCCAATTTTTGTTTCAGATGAAATTGCGATATTGGCAGTGGATTTTAAAGACTCTAAACAAGCCAAGCCTAAAGATTTGTCAAGTCTTGCGATTGAAATTGGTAAGTTACATTCGGCTTTAAAAACTTGGCATGCAAAAGATGAAGTTAAACGCCAAGCGCAAATCAGAGAAGAGAGATTGAAAAAAACTTGGCAAAAGATTCGGGATGAAAGTCTTAAAAATCTTGGCACCATTCCTGATGAAGTGATTGCAATTTTAAAAAAACATCCGCTTGATTTCTCTGTATTAACTCATGATGCACAGGTTGTTCACGGTGATTTGAATATGGGGAATATTCTGTTTCAGGATGATGAGCAGGTCTGCTTTCTGGATTTTGAAGATACTTGTACTGCTTGGTTTTCGCCATTAACGGAGTTAAGTTTTGTCATTGAGCGGTTTCTTTTGATTGATGAGAAACCATCAAATGAATTAGTCGAAGAGGGGGCGTTGTTTTTAAAATCCTACCCTCATTCACTTTATTTTAGCTCGAATAAACTGCTTGTCGAAATACTACAAACACTCGCGATTAGAGCCATGTTGCTATTGGTTGAATTAGTTTATACTAAGCAGGCTGTTGCGCAATCTGAATGGCAAAAATTCATTTTTTTGTATCAGCTACCAAAGAACAAACAACCTGAACTTGAAGAGATAGTCGAAAGATATCGAGCATGAACTTATTAATTACCGCTAGAGACCCAGCAACAGCTGTTTCTTTTTATAAGCTGTTACCTGATTTATTACAAAATAAACAAATGAATTGTCGCTTGTTTTGTCAGCCTCCTGCCTGTCAAATTTTAGAGGATTTTAACAATCAGGTTAAAATATCGGAGGTATCAGATACCGAAATGATTGTTGCTGAGTTTAATTCTTTTCAGCCAGATGCAGTCTTAACGGGTATATCTGGCCCAGATACCGGTGTGGATGAAACAGTATTATTGCTGGCTAAAGAGCATGGAATTACAAGCTACGCTCTACAAAGCTTTTGGGGAGATATAAATCAAAAGAGTCAGGCCGTGCCGGATATTGCCTTTGTTCTCGATGATGAAGCCCAGAAAATTACCCAGCAACATTACCCACAAATTCGTTGCATTCCAATCGGCTCTATTAAGCATATTGATTATCACCATTACGATGCATTACAAAAAAGAAAGCAAATAAGAAAAGCATTGCAACTAGAAGGCGAGCTGGTTTTAGGTTTCTATGGCCAACCAATTCTAAATGTGCCAAGTTATTTTAAAACGATAGAAGCAATGGTAAGACAGCTAAAATGCTGGGATAGAGACTTTAAATTAATTTATCGCCCTCACCCAAAAGAATCCGAATCTTTGCAACAAAAAACAATGCAACTTTTTCAAGCGGCTTTTGTTGAAAAGGTGAGTTTAGATTCTTCTTACTCGATAAAAGACAGTTTAGTCGCTTGTGATTTAGTTATCAGCGCATTTTCTACCTGTGGTTTTGATAATCTGTATTTAAATGAAATGGCAGACTATGCCTTTAATACCAGTGTGTATTTGTGGTTTGAGCCAGAACTGATTAAATGGTGGCAAGATTACAGTCATTTAGAACTGATGCCGTTAATTACTGAAGATTTGTTATTGGCTGTCGATAAAGAAGATAAGCTGTTGGACGTGTTGGAACAGGGTTTGCTAAAAGAAACCCAGCAACGCTTAAGAGAAAATGCAAAGCAGCATTTACCTGATCCAAGTGAAGCAATCAACCACATTATTAAAGAGTTAAATCGTATCAATGGATA
>CAYUHO010000154.1:0-3985 GCA_964444445.1 uncultured Piscirickettsiaceae bacterium
AGCGACCCCAAAACCATCTGCACTGGAAAGCTCTTTTGCTACCCGAATAATTCCATGCCCATAACCATTTGCTTTGACAATCGCCATCACTTTAGCCTCTGGTGAAAATACTTTCACTTGGTTTAGGTTTTGACTTAATGCAGCAAGGTCTATTTCAACTCTTACTGGGCGATAATTGCTCATATCAGTAGGACTCATCAGGGGCATCAAAGCCCGCATGATTTTCAAATTTAGTATAACGACCAATAAAGGTGAGTCGAATGGTTGCTAAAGAACCGTTTCGGTGTTTACCAAGGATAATTTCCGCGGTTCCTTTATCTTGTGAATCTGGGTTGTAAACTTCATCACGATAAATAAAAATAATAATATCAGCATCCTGCTCAATCGCCCCAGATTCACGCAAATCTGCCATCTTTGGACGTTTATCTGGGCGCTGTTCTAGATTACGACTTAACTGAGAAAGTGCGATAACAGGGACATTTAATTCTTTGGCAAGTGTTTTTAAGCCACGAGAAATTTCAGAAATTTCGTTAACACGATTTTCGGTTTGAATCGAACCACGCATTAATTGTAAATAATCAATCACAATTAACCCTAATCCTGTTACCTTATCTTCGGGATTTTCATCTCCCTCTTCAACCGCTTGCCGATATTGAGAGTCTCGAATATCCTTATCTATTCGTCTTGCTCGCGCTCTTAAATCATTAATGGTTAAAGCGGCAGCATCGTCTATAAAAATTTTAGCTTGTGACAACTGTGTTACTGCTACATTCAATTGCCCAAAGTCATCAGGTTCTAGTTTACCGGTACGAATTTTTTCAGCATCAATTCGTCCAACCGAACTAATCATTCTTAGCACGAGCTGTTCAGCAGGCATTTCCATACTGAAAACTGCCACATTGGCTTTGGTTTTAATCGCGGCATTTTCAGCTAAGTTCATCGAAAAAGTGGTTTTACCCATTGAGGGTCTTCCTGCCACGATAATCAAATCCCCCTTTTGTAATCCTGAGGTAATTTCATCAAATTCTGACAAATGGGTTTCTAAGCCTGTAATTGAACCATCTGAATTGAAACGCTGATCAATTGTAGAGACCGCTGAATTAAGCAAGCCTTGCATATCTTGATATTCACGCTGTTGCCCAGCTCCCGTTTCAGAAATAGCCATGACCTTGCTTTCAGCAATGTCTAAAACTTCACGAATATCCTTTCCTTGCGGGAAATAACTTGCCTCAGAAATTTCATTTGAGACTTGAATCAAACCACGCAAAATTGATTTTTCACGCACAATTTCAGAATAGAACTTAATATTGGAAGAACCCGCGGTATTACTAACCAGATCAACCAGATAAGCTTTTCCACCAGAATCTTCTATCTGCCCAATGGATTCGAGTTTTTCAATCACCGTCACTAAATCAAACGGTTTTGACTGTTGGCTTAGCTGTAAGATAGCCTTGTATAAAACTTGGTGCTGCTGAGTGTAAAAGTCGGACTCTTGCAGAAGAACGGTAATGTCATCTAATTTTTCATTATCCAACATCAAACCGCCAATAACAGACTGCTCTGCTTCGATTGAATGAGGGGGTGTTTTAAATAGATTCTCGTCTTTCATGTTTCAGTTCATTACAATAAGAGGAGAGAATTATAACCCGAATCTACTCATGTTAGATTAGCTATATCCATCTATTAAACTAATTTTTTTACGGGCAAAAAAAACGAGGCAAAAGCCTCGTTTTTAAACATTACAAAAAGTTAAGTGAAGATTACTCTTCTTCAGCAGCCTTAACTTCTACTGTAACTTCAGCAACTACATCAATATGCAATTCGATTTCAAGCTCATAAGTTCCTACGAAACCTAAAGCACCATCAGGCATGCGAACATTTTTACGTTCTACAGTGAAACCTAGCGAGTTTAATGCATCTGCAATATCCGCTGTTCCAACTGAACCGAATAGCTTACCTTCGTCACCTGTAACAGCTTCGATAGAGACAACTGTACCATTCATTTTTTCATAAACAGTTTGAGCTACTGCTAGTTCTTCAGCTGCAATTTTCTCTAGTTCCGCTTTTTTAGCTTCAAATTCAGCAATGTTTTCTTTCGTTGCTGGTTTTGCTTTTCCTTGCGGAATAAGAAAGTTACGTGCGTAACCTGATTTTACAGAAACCTGATCACCCAAGCTTCCAACATTTTGTACTTTTTCTAACAAAATAACATTCATTGTTTTCGTCCTTTAACGTTGCACCCATCGGTTACGGATATCTAACCAAGTATCTATCAAACCAATTGCTGCAACAATAAAAATTGTTTGTGGGAATAAAAATAATAAAAAATATAATGCAATTAACCATGCTTTGCTCATCTCCTGGGTTGCAACAGTATAATGTGCAATTGCAATCCCTGGAAATAGCAAACCGGCAATTAACACTGCCGCCAAGTCTTTCATAAGCGCAGACTCAACCACTAAACTTGCAACAACAACTGCCGCGGCAAAGTAAGCTATATTATTAGGTAATCGAATTTGGTAAAAATTCTCACCAAAACGTCCAGGATAATATAACTGTGATTGCCACCAGCGAGCAATAAAAGCAATTGAAACCCATAAAAATACGGCTAACATACCGATAACAAGTGTTGCCACGGATGCCATTTTAGCAATCGCATCACTCGGTATCTCTACTCCTGCTTCTTGTATCACAGGTAGCATAATTGACTTAAATAACGCTTGCCACCAAAGAGCCGAGTCTCCAACAATAAGATGGAAGGCGACGACCCCAACACTTGCCATTATCATCGCAAGATGTATTGCACTGGCAAGCGAATTGGTTTTTCTCAAAACCAATGCAATCAGCCAAATCGGTAGCATATATTCAAATATTGCAACCACACTTGATATGGGCGAATCCAATACAAATGCTGCGACAATATAGTTTGCAAGCATGGCAAGCATCAGGGTTTTTAACCCTTCTATTTCACCTACTCTTAGCGTTACTAAGGCGATAACCGCACCTAATAACAATCCAAAAGGGGCAAAAAATATACTCAGCATTGCTAAGATTAATGTTGCTAGCAAAGCCTGTGAAGGCCCTTTCATTGTGTAGTTAGCAACAAATAACATCTTTATTATTTATACCTAGTTCTTATTTATGTTGATCAGTGTAAGGTAACAAAGCAATATATCTAGCACGCTTAACTGCTGTTGCCAGCTGACGTTGATATTTTGCTTTTGTTCCAGTAATACGACTTGGAACAATTTTACCCGTTTCTGTAATAAAGCTTTTTAAAGTATCTAGGTCTTTAAAATCGATTTCTTTAACGCCTTCAACTGTAAAGCGACAGAATTTTTTTCTTCCAAAACTTCTAGCCATGCTTATTTCCTCTTAGAACTTTCTTTTTGAGCCATCATTACAGAAGGCTCTGTAATTGCTTCATTACGTTTGATAACCATGTTACGCAAAACCGCATCACTGTAATAAAACATGTTTTCTATTTCATCTAATGCTTCTTGAGTACATTCAACATTCATTAAAATGTAGTGAGCTTTGTGAACTTTATTGATTAAGTAAGCTAGTTGACGGCGACCCCAATCTTCTAGACGGTGAATTGAACCACCTTGACCTTCAATGACACCACGGTAACGTTCAATCATAGCAGGAACTTGTTCGCTTTGATCTGGGTGCACTAAAAATACGACTTCATAATGACGCATTTATTATCTCCTTATGGATTTAAAATAAGCCTCCCAATCGTCTCTACCAATGTGGGTAAAGGTTGGTGAAGCAAGGAAATCAGGTTACGAATACCTGAAAAAGGGGATTATAACGATATTTGAAAATAAAACAAGATTAATCAGGCAGTTAAACGAAAAAATCACCAGGGGGGTTGCTACCCCCCTGGTGATTTTTAGTTTGAAATATGGCTAAAGAACTATATTTAATTAAGGAAACACTTAATAACCGCGATTAGAATTTTACTGAGAAAAAATGTGCG
>CAYUHO010000155.1:0-3956 GCA_964444445.1 uncultured Piscirickettsiaceae bacterium
TTTTCGATTTTGGTCAGTAAGATTGTTCGCAGCTTCTTCCATTATTTGAATAATTTGAGGATTTTTTTGCGTAAAACCAAACCCCAAATCAGCAATACTTTTCTGTTCTTTTATAAGCACTTTGTAAATGCGTTTTAACAACTTTTAATTCTTCCTGTAAAAGTAAATTATTTTCTTTTGTAGCAAAAATATCTGTCACGACAAAACTACTTAAGTTGATAAGAGCAAAGGAAAAAATGACTAAAAAGAGGGGATTGTTTTTCATCTTATAATTATATACCTATTTCCCCCCAAATAGCCGACTTATTAAACTTTTTTTAGTCACGGCTAAAAATTTGTGTTCGCATTCCTCACCCAGTATTCTTGTAACAATATCTCGGTAAGCTTTTGACATATTTGATGTCTTATCCAAAATCACTGGAACACCAGAATTAACCGCTGGCAAGGCTTCTTTTGCCTCTGGAATAGCTCCAATAAAAGGTATTTTTAATAGCTCAACAATATCATCAACCGCGAGCATATCACCTGCTTCGACCCTTTCTGGTTGATACCTGGTTACAACAAGAGATTCAACAACAGGATCACGCCCTTCTTCCGCCCGTTTTGATTTGCCCTGTAAGATCCCAAGCATTCTATCTGCATCACGAACAGACGATGCTTCTGGATTAGTGACTACAATCGCCTCATCAGCGTAATAGAGAGAAAGCTGTGCTCCCTTTTCAATTCCCGCAGGAGAATCGCAAATAATGAAATCAAACTCCGCTTCTTTTAAAGATTCTATCGCTTGACCAACACCCTCTTTTGTCAAATCGTCTTTATCACGGGTTTGAGAAGACGCTAAGATGTACAAGTTTTCAACATGCCTGTCTTTAATCAAGGCCTGCTCAATTGTTGCTTCACCTTGAACCACATTAATAAAATCATGCACAATTCGTTTTTCGCAACCCATAATCAAATCAAGGTTCCTGAGCCCAACATCAAAGTCAATCACAACGACCTTATAACCGTTTAAAGCTAAGCCCATTGCAACATTTGCACTGGTCGTTGTTTTACCAACCCCACCCTTGCCTGAGGTAACCACAATTACTCTGGACACAAGACTCTCCTATATTCAATGAAATTATCTTCTGCATTTAAGCTGACCTCTACAAAGCCCTGTTTATAGATATCTTCAATGTCTTCTGATAACTGGTATAAACCCGCAATGGTTAACATTTCTGGATTCAAATTATTGGCGTAAATCCTCGCGTCTTTCAACCCTGATGCACCGGCAAACACTTTACCATTAATCTTGCCATAAATATGCACATTACCATCCGCAATAACTTCTGCACCTGGATTAACTGAACCCATCACAATCAAATCTCTACCTTCGGCATAAACCTGCTGACCAGAACGAACATTCTTAACCCTTAAAGCTGATTTATTCTGATTTTTAGGCTGTGATATGGTTTGTGCCAAAGTTTGTGATAAGGATTGTTCATCCGTTTCAGCTAAAATCGCTAAACCTGCATATTCTGCTTGCATTTGGATTGATTCATCCTGTGTACGTATTCCCGCAGGAATCATTTCGAGTTGGTACAAAAATTCAACTAACAAAGCAAGAAAGGTAGGATCTTCAAGTTCTATTTTTGGTTCTATTACAACCGTTTTACCAAGGTATAGCGTTGGGTCCTGTTCAACCGTTTCATTTAAATCATATTTAACCTGTTGAATATCATCAGTAAATATATTTAAAACGGTAACGGAAAGAAAAGAAGCTTGAAGGCTGATGGCGTTCGACATGTTAAAACCGTTTATTGAAAGAGACAGTGAAATAATTAATTAGCACTAATCTTAGTATAGTAGCTTGTTTTCGTAAAGAAAAAGTTTAGAATTATCCTGTTAAAAATATTAATTTTACCAAACTCATTCATGAACTTAGGGTCACTTATTTTGCAACAACTTAAACTACCATTTATCTTCCTTACAATCCTAGTCTTTTCTGGCTGTTCAACCACTACCAAAATCAAATATTTAGAACCCGCAAAAGTTGCTGAAGTAAGCAAGTTAAAGCACATTTCTATTGAAGATTTCAAAAATGACACCGTTGGATTAACAGGTAAGATTGAAAGCAGAATGAGTCAAACCAGATTCAATAACAAACCTTACTTTACCTTGGTTAGCCGCGACAAAATAAACGAGATTATTACCGAACAAAAACGCCAGTATTCAGGTATCACCAATGACAAAAAATCCGTACAACTTGGTGAGATTGTTGCAACACGAGCCTTCATCACAGGAAAGGTACACTCTAAAGATTTTAACGATACCACCTTTTACGAAGGGCGTACAAAATGCTTGGATGAAAAATGTAAAAAAACCCAAACCTACCGTGTTCGCTGTAAAAAACGCCATATTAACTTAGGCGCAAATATCAAAATAATCAATGTTGAAACTTCTAAACTGGTTTATACCAACACCTATAACAAAAGCGGAAGTTGGTCAGCCTGTACGGATAGTTACGGCAGTCTACCCAGTCCATCAAAAGTATGGGAAAAGCAAGCCAACCTTATTGCGAGTCAATTTATAAATGCAATCACCCCCTCCTACACCTACCGTGAAATTGAACTGCTTGAAAAGCCAGATATCGACTATTCAAGTTCACAAAAATCATTACTGGAAAGTGGACTGGCATTTATTGAAAAAAATAGAATGGAAAAAGCGGATCGTTTTCTCAGTCAACTCGTCTTTGAAACCCAGTCTAAATCCTATGTTGCCAACTATAATTTAGGGGTTGTCAAAGAATCTCAAGGAGAGTATCAAAAAGCTAAGCAACTATTTACCCTTGCTGACAACCTACTAAAAAAACCAAATGACATCATTAGTGACGCATTAGAGCGGATTAACAGAGTGATTGAAAAACATCAAAAAGCACAACAACAATTAAAGGATAATTAACGATGAAGTCCTCCTTCCTAATTGTTGTTACCAGCTTCCTATTACTCTCTTGTCAAACAGCACCCCCTAAAAAACCGCTCGATTCAAACTATTCAAACCATCCTAACTGGTATTTAAACCCACCAGCAGATAGCCAAGATAGTCTATATGGAATAGGTTCAGGTGAAAGCCAGGCCTTAGCTTTAAAAGATGCCCTCGCCTATCTGGCCAGCAAACTCACCGTCTCAGTCTCCTCAACCACTTCTGTTAATAAGACACTCTATCAAGGCGCTTACGAGTTTAAAGAAACAGAACTCGAAAAAAACACCACCACTCAGGTTAAACAGGTCGAGATTAATCAATTTTCTCAATTGAAAATGCAACAGATTGGCTATCAAAATTACATCGTACTAATCAAATCTAATAAACAACAACTCGCCGAAGACTATCAAAGACAACTTGAACAAGCAATTAAGCACTTTCAGCAAGACAATGATATGCTCACAAGTAAAGCAGGTTATCGCAAATACTTACAAGCACGACAACACGCTTTAAAATTAAATCGTTTTATTGATAGGCTTTCAATTTATCAATCCTTAAGCCATCAAAAAAACATTCAAACCTACCAGCAGCATATTGCCGAAGTAACTCAGTATTTAAAACAACAACAGACCAATACTCATTTCAATATTAAGGCGACTAACGGCTATCAAAAAGTCCTCAGCAACCAGCTTTCTAAACAAGGTTTTAAAAACACACAGCCGTTAATTTCAAACACAACGACAAACACCATCAAAATCATTGAAAAAAGCAAAACAACACAGGCAGAAGGCTTTTATATTATTCGCAGTCAATTGGATATAAACCTATACGAACACAATAAGCGAATAAGCAGCAATACAGTCAACCTAAAAGGACAAGGCTTAAATAAACAACAAGCCGAAGCAAACCAACAAAGCAAACTCAGCCAGCTTATAAAGCAAAACGGCTTAAACAACTTCCTAGGCTTAAAAGTTAACTAAAAATTACCGGGTACT